>JBNGDQ010000045.1:0-9828 GCA_049975285.1 Thermoplasmatota archaeon | reverse complement strand
GCTGGCTACGCTGGAGGATATGAGGGTATCGTTTCGCCAGAGCTCCACCGTGGTCGTGGGCAGCGTCCGGCCGGTGAGCAGTGACAGCGCAGGAGCGAGGGGTACTGATGGCGCGAGATGCGGGGTGACGGTGAGCCGGTAGCGTTCTGCGGCATCGCCAGTGATGCCGGTGCCGGTGCAGATCCTGCATTCCTTCAATGCTTCGTAGGTGGCGACTTCTTGTTTGACGGCGGTGACGCCATCCTGCTGTGCGGCGTAGAACTCGGCGGTGAACTGGGCGGTGAAGCCTGCGGGGATGGTCAGGTCATGGGTGCCGCCTTGTTCGTAGGCATTACGGCCGCCGGAGATGCCGCCGCCGTCGACTTCGAGGCCGGGGATGCTGACCTCCTGGCGGCCGACGGCGCGGACCTGGATACCTGGCTGGCTGTCCATGGGAGCCGGGGTGGAGGTGTTGAAGATGAGGGCGTAGGCGGTGCCGCTGTCGCCGTTGTCGATGGAGAACCAGGCGGGGCGGCCGATGTCGATGTCATCCCGGGTGTCGAGCAGCCATTTGTAGTCCGTGCTATCGGGGTTCTGGTCGAGCCGGTATTCGTGGATGGTGCCGTCCTCGGTGCTGACGTGTAGATATGGCGGGATGACGCCGAGGTTGAGCTTGTCGATGGATGAGCTCCGAGCTCTCACGGTCAAGAGATACGCGTAGATGCCGTCTTCTTCTTCGAGGCCCCGGATTTGGCATTGCTCGTGGACCTCGTGAGTGACCGCGGTCATGAGACGTTTCTCGCTGCCGGGGCTATGATAGTATGTATAGTAAGCTGTGGTGGTGACTTTTTCATCGTCACTGGTGCTCTCGATGCCCACGCGGGCCATCAGGGGGCCGTCGACGACGACCTGCTTGGAGACGAGTTGTTCATCGGTGCCCTTGTCCCGGTCCTCATACCAGAAGAAGGCGTAGGAGGCCAGCTGCCCCCAGTTCTGGACATCGAAGGACTCGCTGCCAGGCAGTTGCTTGATGACCTTCTGGGCCATATCGATGCCGAAGAAGTCCCCCCGCTGGCCGATACCGTAGACAATGCTGCCGTCATCCGTGATGCTGTAGTAGTCGAGGTCGATGCTGTACCCGGGTACGGGCTCATAGTAGTAGCTGCCCTCATCGACGCTGACGTGATTCGCATAGCTGGGTGTCTCTACCTCGTTGCTATCGTAGGCCAGGATGTAGTCCCCGGGCCCCTGCAACAGGAAGACGACCTTGCAGCCAGTGATGTATTCACTGTTGCTGCGCTCCAGGTCATATATCTGGCATTCCAGCTCCTCAACGCTGGAGCCATCATCATGGTACACGCGGACCGCGTGCCGCGCTTCATCGGGCGCCCAGCAGGGCTGCTCGAATCGAACCGCCATGTCCACGGGTTGCCCCTCCATTGCTGGGGTGATCTCGGGAAGCATGAACTCCTGCTGGTGCGGCATGTCGATGGACTGTCCCGCTGCAGGCAGGACCAGCTCGCCGGGCCAGACAGCTGGCACTATGAGCATGACGATGATGGCGATGAATAGATATGGTTCACGGATGGTGAGCACGACGGTTCATCCCTACGGCGCTATAAGTGCTTTGCGGGATTTCGGCCAGGTCTACCAAATCGACCATACCCACACGACATTAAAAAAGCAAAGCGATTCAGAATAAACTATTCCAAGCCAATGCGAATAGGGGTTCATACAAGGGAAGTTAACGAACTAATAAATGCTGTAAAAAATAACGGTACATTAAATCCTGCACTTAGATACCTAGAAACAATATCAGAACAAAAATATTACTGATATTAAGAGGAAAGTAAACCGTCCCCGTCAGAAGCATGCAATGGTGAGTTACATGAGCCATGACGGGGACGGCACAGATACTAAAGGAATAGTGGTTTAAAACAGTTTGCGACCCGACAAAGCAACGGTCTTGTTCTATCGCTTTGAGCCACCGAGGCAATAGTGGCAATTGTCGTAACCGTCTTTATGGGCTTGGTCTAACGAATCCGGCGTGAATATTTTTGCATTGCCAGCTCTGATAATTTCATTTATTTGGCATTCATTTTGCCCCGTCTGCTCGTTATCCAAGTCATGCACTTCTTTCTTACTCCTATTGCCAAGAAACCGTTTTCCATAGGTTGGTTCTCCATGTCTTCTAGCCATAATATTTCCTCCGAGTATGTTATCAGAATTTATTACTTAATCTCTTTGAGGAATGCATAAACGAGATTTACGCCCCGCATGCAACACCCCACTTTCACGCCCCGCCAACGCAACAGAACCGACAGAGCTACAAAAATCCATAAAGATGCCATAATGAACTTTGCTGACCACAAAAATCTTAGAACATAGATTCCCCAGCTATCTTATCACCAAGCTCTCACCGATACTATCTTTACAAATAATAACACCGTCTTTGCTAACTTCGAAGCCCCTTACAATCTTCTTGTCACTCGTTTTTCTTGAAGTTGAGAATCATGTCATGGACGAGGTCATGGTTGTGGTGGACCTCGGTGTCGACGCGCCGGTCAAGCATGAAGCCCGCCTGCTCCGCCGCCGCTGTAGCTGCCCCATCTTCCATGTGCCGCGGGTAAACAGACAAAAAGCCATTCTTGGTGAGCACCCGCCGGACTTCGCGGAGCAATCGCTGCCGCTTTGCATCTGAGAAAAAATCACTATGCAGAACATCATAAATCAGCACGACATCCAGAGAGCAATCGTCAAAGGGCAGCGACACGCCACCTGCAGTCTCCATCACCTCCACGTTGGGCAATCCCCACACTGCTATCTGCTCCTCCAGCGACGCCAGCTTCCCGTGATCCCGATCCAGCGCGTAGACCACGCCACCAGGCGCGACCACCATCGCCGCCGGCAGGACATAGAAACCCGTGCCACAGCCAAAATCCAGCACCCGGTCCCCCTGCCGCAGGCCAACCTCCAGCAGTACCCGAGCGCCCAGGCCATCCAGCCAGCGACTGTCATCCTCATCCATAGCACTCCCCGAAACAGCCAGCGCGTTAAACATGTTTCCCCTGCCCCGCTGCCAGGCTGCCACATCGAAGCCATACAACAAGCGCATCCAGCCCCACTCCTTGTACGGCATCACCTCATCACCCCGAACAGCGGAGACACCAGCCACAGCGCGGACACCGGAATGCCTCCCGCCCCGTCGTATAGCCACAGCGATCACAGACCATACCTGGCAACGCCCAGGCCACGTAAAAACACATGCGGGGGCCACCCCGCGGCTTTTAAATCTTCCGCCACCTCCGTATCTCCGGGTTGAGGCGATACCGCCGCGGGCCGAGCTTCACCAGGATGTCTTGCTCCTCCAGCCAGCGGTCCCGCCGCCGGATATACTCGATAGAGTCCCGTATCTTCCAGTCGGCCGTCGGCCGCCGCCGTATAGCTCTGCCCTTCCCGGGGCCACGGATCCGTCCCTCCCACTCCTCCAGCTTCATCACTCTCATGGTCGAGCCTCCTCGAGCACTTCGTCGAGCATGTCCTCCGATTCCTCCTCGCGGCATTTAGCCCGGACGTAATCCCAGTCGATGTCATCATAAAACAGCGAGGCCATTCGCACCGCCTGTTCCCGATCCCTCGGGCTTTTCCAGTGCTTCGCTGCCTGCACCCGATCGAATATGATGTCCTCCGGGCCGACGACGTATGCATAGCTCTGGTCAACCTCAACTCTTGTTACCTTTTCAGTGTCGATATCCTCCAGGTCGCCGGGTATCTCCAGGTAGAGCCCGAGATCCTCACGTATCCACATCCGGCCGGTCTTCTCGAAACCCGCCTTCCGCATGATATCATAAAAGGCATCCCGCCTATCCTTGTTGATCGCCAGGTCGATGTCGCCCGTTGTATACCAGTTACGAGTATAGAATTCCACGGCTGCCCCGCCGATGACCACCGGCATGACACCCTGCTCCTCCAACTGCGGAGTCAACATCGACATCACATAGATAGTCCGATGGAATCCCGGCTCCACCTCCCGCGCCCGATCCAGCAGATCCATGTCCCCCGCGGTGCCAGGATAATCCAGCCGTCGCTTGCACCGGGGGCATGCCTTCGGCTGCTCCGTCCGAGGCGTCCACCGGTAGCCACAATACGGACAATGCATAGTAGTAATAGTAGTAGTAATATTAAACATTTTCTGCTGCTGTACATTCCACTCGTCTTCCGAGGACAGACCAATAACCTTTTTAATGATGCCCCGTTAGGTATCCGCTTCAAGATACCATGAACAAGCACAAAGACGAGGAAGAAGACCAATACATCCGCGTCCGCCGTCCGGACAAACGCAAAAATGAAATGTACGCCATCATCGAGAGCGTCTACAAGGGCTCCCGCATGAAAGTCATCGGCGAAGACGGCACCGCCCGCATCGCCCGCATCCCGGGCAGCAAACGCCGGGGCATGGGCCGCATCCGCCGCGGCGACCTCGTCATCATCGTCCCCTGGAACATCCAGCCGGAGGAAAAAGCCGACATCATCTGGCGGTACTGGGAAAACCAGGCCCAGTTCCTCAGCCGGAAGGGCCTCCTCCCCGACCAGGTCGACATCTTCTAAACCTATTTTCCTGCTGCCTCTGCCAGAGAGACCACATAGGCAATCGAATCCATAAAGATATCCCGATCATTACGGTAATCCTCCGACTCCGTTCTATTAATCAAGACCCACTCCCGCATCTCCCGCCCCATCGGCGCAAACGGCTCGATGCCCTCCCGCTCCAACAACTCCTCTTTCAACGATGCAGGCACCTTCACGCAGACACCCTCCCTGTAGAGCGACGCGAACAGCTTCCCGCTCACATAGTAGGCAGGATGCCCATACATCTTCCCCGGCTCCACCCGCGGGTCATCCAGCAGAAACGAGTCCAGGACCCCCTTATGCCCCTCGTTAAACTGCACCGGGCTCATGCCCCCAGAGAACCACAGCGACATATATAAAGCATCATGTATCCACGAGCGCGGCGACCATCCAAACCCGGGAGCCATCACGGCTACAAGCCCAGCTGTCCGTGGATTTCCTGCAACGCAGGCAGCGCTATCTCTATGAACTGCCGTACGCCCAGCCCGAACTCAGTGCACTGCCGCACCCGACCCCGGTCGATGTTCCGCGCGAACGAGGCGTCATCCATCTTCTTCATCACTGACTCCACCCGTACCTCAGCCAGCGATTTATTCGGCATCACCAGCGCCGTTGCTACGATCAAGCCTGACAATGCATCGCTGGCAATCAAGGCATGATCTAGAGGCGAGGCGGGCTCGATTCCCGTGTGCCGCCAGTTGTGCGCCCGGATAGCCCGCAGGGCATGCCCCGGCAGCAATCCCTGCAGTAGCTCCGCCGACCGTGCTGCATGTCGCTCCGGCGTGTCCTCTGTCTCCTCGAAGTCAATGTCGTGCAGCAGTCCCGTCAGCCACCAGACCTCCATGTCCCGGTCCAGTCGGTCCGCCAGTGCCTCCATGATGGCCGCCACGGCGTACATGTGCTTCTGCAGGTTCTCATTCGCCACGTGCTGCTCCAGCATCGCTACGGCGTCATCCCTCGACAGCATACAGCATATAAGCCCGCGTGAGCAATTAAATGTTTCGAACAAAAAAAGAAAAAAGGAAGAGGGACTACGCGAGCCTGGGCAGGCGTAGCTCCACGTAGTAATGCGCGACGGTGCCCGGGAACCAGTCCGTCCGGATGTGCCCGACGGGTTCATAGTCCGTCATCTCGGGGCCCCACAGGGCGGTATAGTTGCCGTCGTACTGGCCGTTCCAGATGGTGTCATTGTCCACCCATTCCATCTCTAGATTGTAGCCATCCATGTCCAGCCGCATGGATTCATTCGTGTACTCGAGCAGGGTCACGTTCCATACGTGCCGGTCCAATGGGTCGCCCAGGCCGACCTTCAATGCTATCTCCAGCGTCCCCGTACCATTGTCCAGCGTCAGGTTGGCATAGTAGGTGCCCGCGTACTCGAAGCCACCCTTGGGGCGCCCGCAGTCATTGATGTAGAAGGTTCCATGGCTCTCACCGGTCAGCTCTACGATGTCGTCCGTGTTGTCGAAATCCATCGCGACCAGCGTGATTCCGCCAGCCGCAACCAGGCCAATGACGGCGACAACAACCGTCAATATATTTCGGCTCATGGCCCCGAAAGCGTCGCGTATATAACGTCGTTCCGAAAACGTTCACCAGCCGGTGAACCAGATATGGATTGACATATATAGCCCGCCAGTATTTCCATTCATGGTGCTGCAGTGGATCATCCTCATCCTCCTCGCGTTTCTCCCTCCATTGCTCTACATGGTCTGGATCCGGAACACGGAACGCTACCACCGTGAGCCCTGGCTCCCCGTCCTCGTCTGCTTCACCTGGGGGGCCACGCTCGCCGTCGTCGCCTCTCTCTTCCTTGAACAGATCCTGGGTATCTCCCTCGCTGCCACTCTGGGCAGTGCCTCCCTGTACGCGTTCGCTATGGCTGTCATCGTCGCCCCGATTGTGGAGGAGTTCACCAAGCCGCTGGCCCTCCGCTTCGACATCGTCCGCCGGGAGCTCGTCGAAATCGAGGACGGCTTCATTTATGGTGCCGCCGCCGGCCTGGGCTTCTCAGCCACCGAGAATCTCTTCTACGAGATCAGCTTCCTGGATGAAGGCCTCGCTTTTTTCATCCTGCTCGTCGTCCTCCGCACCATCGGGGCCTGCCTGCTGCACGCTTCAGCCACGGCATTGACCGGCTATGGATACGGCTGCACATTGCTCCGCCGGAAAGCCTGCGTCCTCCGCTATTTCGCTCTCGCTATCCTGGTGCATGCCTCCTACAACTTCATGGTCTCCTTCCAGATATCCGGGATAGCCGTCGGCGTGGGCTTCGCTCTCCTGTTCTCCCTGTTCGCGATCAGCTGGGTGCGCGGCAGAATCAGGGCGTTCGACCGTCAGCATCCCTAGATGGAGAGCGTCGACCAGGAGACTACAAGGAGTGCGACGGCGGCGGCCAGCAGGCCACCCCAGACCTCCATTCGCCACTGGAACACCTTCCGGCCATCCAGCGGACCGAAGGGTAACAGATTGAACAACGCCAGGAAGGCATTGATAGCCGCGATGAACGTCGCCGCCGCAGCCACGATACCCCCCGTGAGAGACCCCAGGAGCAGGAAAACTGCCGAGATGGCCACGTTGACCGCTGGACCCGCCACCGAGATACGACCGTTCTCCTCCTGACTGGGACGCCCATAGATCTGGACGGCTCCCGGCGCCGCGAACACGATACCCACCGCGATGCCCAGGAGCAATGCGAACAGTAATCCCTGCGGGTACATCCGAAATTCCGACCAGTAGCCATACCGCTGCCCCATGTACTTGTGCGCCAGTTCATGGCAGAAAAACGCGGTCCCGATAGCCAGAAATGATAAGGGGAGATTCCCCAGCACCTGCGAGAGATGCGACAGAGGTGGATTCGGGGCAAAGGCAAACGCGAACGCCACCGTCAGCACAGCCATGGCGATACCGATGTGCAGCAGCTCCGTCCGGCTGAACGAGATGCCACGTTGCTGTTGCTGGAAGCCACCCCCGCTCTGAGGGATATCATGAAAGGAATAGTAGACCCGCCGGTCGTCCATGGCCATGCAAAGTCCCCTCCTTTATCAATCTTTGCTCGCCGTCACCGCGTTCTCCAGCATACAGGCAATAGTCACCGGGCCGACGCCTCCCGGCACCGGGGTCACCATTCCCGCCCTGCCGCGCATAGACTCCAGGTCCACATCGCCATGTATGCCGTCCTCATCGCTGATGATAGCCACATCGACCACGACAGCGCCCTCCTTGACCAGGTCCCCGGTTATCAATCCCGTCACGCCAGCACCTGACACCACGATATCCGCCTTACGGGTGTAGGCGGCAAGGTCACCAGTGTAGACATGGCAGACAGCCACCGTGGCATTCCGATTCAACAACATGTCCACCAGGGGCTTCCCCACGATATTGCTATGATTCACCACCACGACGTCTTTTCCCTCCAGCTCCACGTCTACATGCTCCAGGATGCGGATGACCGCCCTCGGTGTACACGGCGCCAGCCGCTCGTCGCCCAGCTGCGTCCGCCCCAGATTACAGGGATGCACTCCCTCCACGTCCTTCCCGGGATCAATGTGCTGCACCAACAGCTGATGATCAATGCCCGGCAACGGCAGCTGCACCATGACTCCATCCACCAGTTCATCCTCATTTAATTCATCCACCGCCAAAGCCAGATCCTCCAGGGTTGCATCCCGGGGAAATATCACCGTCTCCGCCGCGATGCCCACCCGACCGCAGGCCTCCTCCTTCAAACGAGCATACAATGCTGACTCCTGGCTGCCCTCCATCATGACTGTAGCCACACAGATATCCCGTCCAGCTGCCTCCCGGCGAACCTGCTCCTCTATCTCCGCAGCGATGCGTCTCCCATCGATGACGTGCATAGCTGAAAAGGCGCCGGCGATAAAAAAACGTTTGCCCGGTTATCCGTAGATGTGCAGGGCGCTGATGACGATAGCGGTCCCGATACCCATGATGATGACCACCCGGGGGTCAATCTTCATCCCGGTCTTCTCTTCCTCAAAGTAGCGGACGAGACCAGCTGCAGACTGGAAGCCACTGCCCTTTTGCTTCGCCATAGGCAGGCAATGTCCACCTGTTATTTAATTATTGTGCTCCATCCCTGTCGACGGGCCGGGCCGGGATGCCCACGTAGGTCTTCCCTGCCTCCAGCACCTGATCCTCCAGCACCAGTGCCTGCATGCCCACCGTGACATTATCCTCGATAACCGCGCCGGGCATAATGATCGCTCTACCGCCGATGAGACAGTTATCGCCGATCCGGACGGGCTTCACCACCAGCTTCTCCTCCGCTATATGCCCCAGAATCCAGCTATGCCCGCCAATCAGCGTGTTCTCCCCGATCTCCACCATGTAGGGGTCATGGATGAGCTCGCTCCCCGTCAGGATACTCGTCTTCCCCATGGACAGGCCAGCCAGCCGGAGCAACCGCACGCGAAGCGGCACCAGGGGCAGCACGCTGACGATGCGCAACGCCGGACGATACAATACAAAAAACAACAGATACCGGAAGAACTCCCGATCCCGAATCGAGATCTCATGCTCTCCCGGTGCCACCCGAAGCCGTATCACCCGGATGAACACCGCCGGGACCAGTGTTTCCATCACAATCAACAGCAGCACCTCCAGCACGAGCACCACTCCAAACACGACGACATGAGCCAGAAGCGTAAAATCCAGCAGCCGGATGATGTAGACCAGCGAGATGATACTGGGCAGCGCCCCCAAGGTCAACGCCACCACGGGCGCCGTTATCACCACAAACGCACGACCAATCGACGTCAACGAAAAATCATACTTCTCATATCGAGCTCCCGGAGCTGCATCCGATGCGGTCATCCCCGGTGTATCTCCTCCGCCTATTAGTATGCTTTGCCCCTGCTTACTCGTAGCCCCACCGCTCCAATGTAGCATGGAACTCATTGCCCAACCGGGCCTTCAGCGCCTCATCCATCGCATAGTGATGCGACAGATCCGACTGCGAGGCCAGATACCTCTGGAGGTCACCCCTCGCCTCCGGGAATCCCGGTAGCTCCAGCGAGGCATAGATGTTCTCCACCACGGCGAGCGGCCGCTGCACCAGATCCTCAAAGCACACCTCCACCAGGTTCCCCTCGGGGATGAGTGCCTGCTCCGCATAAAATTTCTCAAACATCCGCTTGTACAACGCGATCATCTGCCGTTCCACCGTCGACCAGTCCGGCGGCGACTGGACACAATACA
>JBNGDQ010000044.1:0-9840 GCA_049975285.1 Thermoplasmatota archaeon | reverse complement strand
GGAATAGATACAAAGAGATAGCAGAAAACCTCGATATAGATATCTCTAATCAGATATAAAACTACAGGTTTTCAATGGAAAATGGCTGTCCAGTAAACACTTTCCAGGATGTCCTCAGCTGAGAGGGTATACAGCAGTACGGGCGGAACCCTTTAACCTACTCCCCTGTATTCATTTTTTTCACGGCGGCCTCAGCCGCTTTAATCAGGGGATATGCCGTCGGGGGTGCAGTCACCAATGGATGCGTGCCAATCTGGGCGGTCAGAAGAGAGTTGACAGTCATCCTGTTCTGGATTGCGAACCCAATGATATTGGTGAGCTCTCCCGTGCTTAGCCCGCCTACTACGCCTCCACCCAAAATAAGGCCGCTTTCCCGGGCCACGATTAGTTTTATAAACTGTTTGTGAACATCGGGGAGTGAGCCTGGATGTTTGTCGACGCCTTCAAAAGCTCCGGTGACAATGTCAAAGTTTTCCTCACGGGCTTTTTTCTCTGTGACTCCTGCGACACCGAACCCGGTGTCTCCAAGTGCCGTTGAAAAAATAGCGATGGTGCCATTGAATGTCTTGACTGCTGACAATTTAAAGAGATTCATGCCGGCGATTCGTGCCTCGGCACACGCAGTGGATGCCAGCATCACTGTATCCAATTTTCGGGTAACAAAATCTCTTTTTTCAGCGCAATCCCCTACTGCAAGGATATCATGATTTGCTGTTCGCATGTATTCATCGACTTTGATGAAACCTTTATCGTTTATAGTAAGGCCTGCCTGTTCGGCAAGCTGTGTATTTGGAGCGTATCCCATTGATAAAATGACGGCATCAGCCTCAAGGTGTTCTCCATTGTCGAGCAGTACACCAGTTGCTTTTGTGTCCCCTGTTATCTTCTTTACGCCGACATTGGTTTTAACCTGTACACCACGCGATTGAAGTGCCTGTTCAGCTCTACATGCAATTTTTTCGTCAAAAGCAGTCAGTAAGATATGGGGAAGTATTTCGATAAGCGTGACGGTTTTCCCGCGTTTCTGTATCTCATCTGATACTTCAACACCGATAAACCCGCCGCCCACGATGACAATGTTATCGAAGGATTCCATCTTTGCTAAGAAGTCGTCAAGATATGCTTTGTTTTTGGGGACCGTGAACACATGTTCTTTGTCTGCTCCTTCCAGCCACTGGGGTACTTTCACCTGGGAACCTGTAGCAAATACAAGCTTGTCATACCCTATAACGGTGCCATCCTGTGCGGTACATGTTTTTTCCGTGGGGTCTACGGAGACAATTTCATCAATTTTTATTTCAACACCGTTACTGGTTAACGTTGAATCAGGTATAACATTTTTATCACTACCGTCCAATGAACCAAAAATATAGGGGATCCCGCAGGGAACCACGACTTGTTTTTCTTTGCGGACAACCATAAAACTTTTTTCAGGATAACAATTTTTACCCGTTACTGCCGTCACGATCCCAGCTGCACTTCCACCAATAATCAATACATCTGTTTTTTTCATGCGTCGTTCACTCCTTTCCATTCAAATGAGAGGATGTATAGTGAATGCCGCTAAGAGATAATAATATTTCCATTAGACATATCCTGCCGCCACAAACGTGAGTAAAGCCGTGTATACCCGGGGATATAAATGTACAGGTATCACCGGTACGAACGGTAGATCTCCAGCCTCGTATCTAGCTAGAGAAAGAGTACTACATGTTTTTTGAAATATGAACATTGTTCTCCTGCTCGTAAAAGAGTAGGTACTGCCCTCCAACTCGACAGTGAAATGGATAATATTAACTATTGCATCCAGTTAAAGGCATATGGCAACGGCGTTTGTCCTCATATCTGTTGCATCTGGACAGGAGGATTACGTGCACGATAAACTAAAAGCGACAGGTGAAATCTGCGATATGTGTTCCCTGTTCGGACCCTATGATTTCATAGCCAAGATAGATGCAGAGGACAGAGAGGGCCTGCGGGACATCGTGCTCACCCAGATCAGAGCCATACCCGGGGTAACCGAAACGAAAACACTCATTGTAGCAAAATTAGAAGAATAGGCCCGACGGAGCAGATTCAGTCACCAGTATCGTTGATGGCGAGATAGTTCCAGTAATTAATGCCATCATGACAGCAGCGTGATGCAGGTGTTTTTGGCATCACGATGCGAAGCGGGTCAGACCATTCGCCCCAACAATAATAGGCATCCATTGCACAGGCCCTCACCGGATATATACCTCCAGATTCCCATACATGACAGGCTGTACATGGTTCTCCAGATGCATAGCAGCAGGCAACAGTACATCGACAGCCATCCCCCCAGTCAAACGCATAATGAAGGGTATCACCATCCGGATCAGTAGCACAGGCGGTATAATGATACGGCTGACCAGCCTCACCAGTCCGTGGTCCCTCCACAGATGGTTTGTCCGGCGGATGATTGGGAAGCGGCGCTGCTATCTGCTCGAATGTATCTTGGCTGTATTGTACCGTCGAGGGAGGGATAAAGAGCGTCACGAAAACCACGAGGGTCAGTATACCAATCCATTGGATACGATGCCTCTGCATTCTTCACCTCCTGCATATATCAACAGCTAGAGCGTTAATAACCTTTCGGTAAATTATCGTTTTTCTACATGGCTAGAATCCTTGTAGGATACCCGGTGAGACATATGTCAGATACCCTGAACAAAAAATGGGAGGCTAAGGCCCCATCCTGTGTATATGTGTACCTCATCCTGTGACCCGCAGTCTTGAAACCACCATGCTTCCACTCAAAATCACTAGGGCACTGAACAATATGAGGGCTATCCCCATGAAGGGCACGTCAAACCCGTAGGCATCCCCGAGGAGCCCTATAGATGCAGCGGTCGGGCTTGCCAGAATCAGGAACGATGACCGGAAAAACCCCATCTTGCCAGCGCGTCCTTTGGCGTCCCATCGATTCATCAACGAAGACGAAATCACGGGAAAAACAGCCGGCGCCAGTGCAAGTACCGGGCTGAGGAGAAAAATGATCCACATGGAGGACGTATACACTAATGCCACGGTTCCGAGGCAGGTGCATGCCACGAGGAGCATCATGATGACCCGCTGGTCGTATCTATCGGAGAGCGACCCTGCCAGCGGCTTGAAGATAAACCTTTTCAAAACAGGCGGCGGAGAGGTGGCAGCCCGGGAACTGCAGGTGCCATTTCTGGGGAAAATCCCGCTTGACCCTGCTATTGTCGAGACGGGCGACACCGGCAAGCCATTCGTTCACGAAGAGAGCCCTGCCTCCGATGCATTCATGGGGATAGTAGAAAAGATAATGCAGACCAGAGGGTAGCTATCGCCGGGTAGTTCCCCGTGCAGGTGGAGCTCCTCGCGTGAGAGCCACGGGTATAGATGCTGAAGGAGCATGTGAGGGAGGTATAAAGCAGGTCATGCCGTTGGTAGCTTCCGGAGGTAGAACAGGGTTCCATCGTATGCAGTCTCAACCAGTTTCTCTTGACGGAGAAGCGTATCGACGACGTCCCAGGATGCTCCTTTTTTATCCAATAATTTCTGCACGCTCTCCTTCCGCATGGGATGCACAGATGTAATGCTGAGGATATCATCTGCGATATCTCCCGTGGAGGCAAACGCGTCGCCTTCGTAGCCGATGAGATATTCCGTGTCAATGCCGTATTCCTCGAATACGTGATATGCTCGTGTCAGTGCTTCTTCATCTGCTGCCTGCACCCATTGTTTTGCAGGCGGCCTGATAGGAATCGCGATGTAGCTTTTATCTGCGTCTAAGCCATCGATGTAGCCCGCAATATTGATAATTTCCCGGGCGGTGTCGTTGATGCCGCGGAGCAACATGGTCTCAGTGAGCAATGCGCCGCTATAATCTCGGGCAAACTCCTGTATGCCGTCCAAAATACGAGGGAGCTGTAATTGTCCATGTGGTCGATTGATTCGCCGCCATACCGGTTCGCTGACCGCATCGACCTTGACTGATACCACGTCAGCATCCTGCACGTCATGCTGCACGTCGGGACGCCAGAGGAGAGAGGCATTGGTGATCACGGCAATATCGATGCCTAACGGTTGCAGCTGCGCGATATGCTTTCCCAGTTGACTGTCAAGCGTGGGCTCACCATCAGGCACAAAAGTCAGATAGTCTATCCGTTCTCCATCCCGCTGAGCGGCCTGCACCTTGTGCGTGACCGCCTTTACAAGGTCCTTTGAACCATAAAAGCGCTGTCTCGTGATAAGCATATGGCGGGTTTCCCCCAGCTGGCAGTAGACGCAGGAGTAGGTGCATCGCTTGGGTGGAATGTTGTTGATGCCCAGGCTCTGCCCGAGACGACGGGAGGGCACCGGCCCGTACACGATATCCTGCAGTTCCGCTGTCATGGTGTTATACCGGCCATTCCTGACGGGTGTACACGGCATCCCAGAACATATACTCATATCGACATGCCGTGGTGAACACCCGGAGGAGCTTTTCATAGGGGCATCTCTCAGCTGCGCGGTTGACCACGTGTTTTATTTTGTCAACGACGTCCTGGTAGGCATCGGTGGCATAGACAGCCGCCCAGTCAGTATAGAGCTGGTTGTCATTGCCGGGCAGCTTGTCGCCATGATATGCTGCAATGTCTGCATAGGACCAGAAGCAGGGGAGCACCGCGGTGATGGCTTCCGCGTAGGATTGCAGAGCGCTCGTCGAGAGCAAGAAGCTGCCATATGAAACGCTTATCGGAATCGGGTCCAACGCTGCGGCATCCTGTATGGTATACCCGAGGCGCTCTATGAAGTCCTGGTATCCCTTGTACTCGCTCTCTGCTTCCAGGTGGAGGATGTCGATGACCGCTCGCATCTCGTCCACCGTGGGCGCCTTGGCTGCGATGATGCTGAAGTTTTTCATCGCCGCGGTGAGGTAATGGTAGTCATGCAGAACGTAAAACGTGAATTTTTCCGGGGGGAGTTCACCACTGTAGAGCTCGGCGACAAAGGGATGCTCGATGAGGCGCTGCCAGATGTCGTCTGCGTCCCCTCTGAGGCTGTCCGCCGTGGTCATGGTTTCCTCCCTCGGACGACGATGAAATCTCCTTCCTTGTAGCCCGCAACGGGTGTCTCTACCTGTTCATCGGTATACTTGGGGTGCCGTCGCAGGGTTTGGACAAACTGGAGGTCGGTGAATCCCGCTGTCCGCAATACCGTGGTAACATCGGCTACGGTCAGCCAGCGGGCTCCCCGTATAAACGGCAGTGGATAGGGATGCCGGGGCGATATAGCGGGGTCATGATGCCCGCGGAGATATGCTGATTCATACAGCAGTGCATAGGCGCCCTCCCTGGCTAAAAACGAGATAACCACGTGGCCGCCGGGCTTCAGGATCCGATAGGCTTCATCGACAGCCTGCTGGGGATCATCTACGTAGCTCAATACCGTGCTCAGCAACACGGTGTCAAATCGCTCGTCAGGGTAGGGGATGTCTTCCGCGGTTCCCTGTTTGACGTTGATCCCGCGCTTTCGCGCTCGTTTGGCCATGTCTTCTGCTGGCTCAACGCCGTATTTGATGCCGAGCTGGGAAGCAAACAATCCGCTTCCCACGCCGATGCTCACGGCATTTTCTGGATGCTTGAGCAGTTCTTTTTCAGCCAGCAGTTCAGACTGGAATACGTTCCTGTTTTTGTCGAACCAGGCATCAAAGTCTGCAGCAGCTTCCTCAAAGGCGGAGGGCTGCAACGGCTGGAGGTTATGATACAATGGACCATGCCCTCTCCCGAGGCCATCGGGGGCATTTTTGAGGGCACGGGTCACATAGTCCTTTGCGGCATCAATGGCGTGAGCGGTATCCATTCCCCGTGCCAGGCCAGCCGTTATCGCAGCAGAAAAGGTGCACCCTGTTCCATGAGTGTTCGTCGTCTCAACGCGCGGTGCCTCAAAGATAGTAGTGTCTTCGCCATCGAACAAGAGGTCGCGAGCAGTCGTGCCAGGGAGATGACCGCCCTTCAGCAGCACAAACCGTGGACCCATCTGATAGATTGCCTTTGCTGCTTCCCGGACGTCATCCATAGTCTCGATGTGCATATCAGCGAGTAGTTCAGCTTCAAACACGTTCGGAGTCACTATATATGCCGCCGGCAGCAGATGCTCCACCAGCGATGCCTCAGCATCCTGTTGCAGCAGCCGGTCGCCGCTCTCGGCAACCATGACGGGGTCCACCACCAGCTTGGTTATTCCATGCTGTTTGACTCTCTCCGCCACCACTTTGATGATGTCGGTACATGACACCATCCCCGTCTTGGCGGCATCCACTCCCAGGTCTTCGACCACGGCATCAATTTGCTGGCCAACCATTGACGGGGAGACATCTTGAACTGCCTGGACTCCCTCCGTATTCTGGGCGGTCACCGACGTCACCGCCGACATGCCAAAGACATTGAATGCATGGAATGTCTTCAAATCCGCCTGCAGCCCTGCGCCACCGCCGGAATCCGACCCTGCAATGGTGAGCGCTTTTCCATCATATTTCATGTTGTACCCCTGATATATATGCTCTTTTGTTATAAGAAATACTACGCATATCTGTTGAAGTGTATATATCGACGCATGACCGGCAGAAGCTAGTGGAGGCCACCCTTCATCACCCATGTTCCTACGGCCACCAGGATGCCCAGCGCGAAGGCGAGTATGCCGTATGATTTCATTTCTCGTTCGGCCTCTGGCAGCAGGTGTGATGCGCCCACGTAGGCAAGGATGCCCGCTGTTATCCCGAGCAGCATCCCGAGATGTGATTCGTGGAGCGAAGAGATAAATGGAAAGCTTATGATGGCTCCTATCGGCGTGGTTGCCGCCGCTGCCAGAAAAGCGTAAAGAAACGCCTTTTTATCAGTGTAGCCACCTTTTTGCATGAGGGAGAACGTGACGATACCTTCCGGATATTCGTGCATGATCATCCCCATGGTAGCCATGACTCCCAGAAATACAGATACTGTATAGGTCGTGGTATAGATGACGCCGTCGACGAGTGAATGAAAGGCTATGCCGTAGGCTGCGACAAGCCCGACCCGGCAGGCTCTCTGTAGAGGTCGTTTGTGGCAGACGTATACGTCTATGAATCTGTTGATGATGAAGATGCCTAAAAAGCCAGTTAACATGAATACCGGACCGTTAGGATTCATCTCAAAGGCTGTAGGGGCCGCTATCAGAATTGCTGCGGATATGAGAATGCCGGCTGCGAAGTACATAAAGTAGTTTATTGATTTGTTCGCCCATTCCTTGACTTTCCATATAGTAAGGATTCCTAATGTAGCGAAGAGACATGAGAAAAGACTCGCGGTGAGAATGGCGATGAAGCTTTCATTCATCGACATCATCTCCTTCAATTATTTCGCAATCGGAGCCACGAAAGATGGGTTTGCCGCAGGGACATAGTTTTGGATGCCCCAACGTATGACAGATCGCATCAATCAGTTGGGTTGACGCGTGATAATCGAGTTTCAATGATTCCTGACAGGCTTCATCAGGGCTATACGACAGTGTATGGGTGAGCAGTGTCTCCAGGATCCGATGTTTTCGCAGAAATGTCTCTGCTGTGCGTCTTCCCTGTTTTGTCAGTTTGACGCCCTGGTATGGCGTGTACTGGAGGAGACCTTTTTTATCGAGGTTCTGGAGCACCTCGGTCACACTGGCCGGGCGAACACCGAGCAAGGATGCCATCTCTGTGGTGCGAATAGTCTGGGATTCTTCCCGCTGTTTGCGATATATCAGCTTCAGATATTTTGCCTCGTTTTCAGTGACATTCAGCATGCCGCTCATTTTTAGGTAATACCTAAAAAAATAATGGTATGCTGCTATATTACCTTTACCCCAACGAGCTAGAACGGGAGGGCTGAGTAAAAAAAGGGGCCGGTCGGCCCCGGGAAAAAGAGCATAGCGGGGGGATCTATTCTAGAGGAGTATGGTGACGAACCCGAGCATGAACACCTGACAGTGGACGGGCTGGGTAACCATTCGCCCCGCTATCTCGAAAGAGATAGACGAGGTTACCGTATAGACGCCCGGTACCCCGAAGCTGAACATGTTCAGGCTGGCGCTGTCACCCGGGGTGATCTCCTGTACAGTGGTCCGTCCGGGCATGGTAGCCACGGCCAGCGGGCCGCCGGATATCTCCAGTATGTCTGTGTCCAGCGTGACGTCAGAGACGGTCTCGTCCATGGGATTGGTCACCAGCATGGTTATGCCGATGCCAGTCTGGAAGCAGACCGTGACCTTCGGAAACGGTTTGTGGTCTTCGGGTGTATGCGGTGCCGCATATGCGGTAGAGATGCTGGTGAGCAATAGAGCCGCTATTGCCACTACTATTATTTTTTTCATTTTTTGCACCTAATTGGATGAGTCCATCGAGGAATATAGAAGTTCTCTCTGAAAAATCGAGCATTTTAGTAAAAACCAGCCGTTTTCTTTAACAATGTACAAAAATAGGATAAATATAGCAAATGTGACTGATATCTATCTCGTTTGAAACAATCGATACCTTTTTTAGCCTCTACTGGTTATCCCTTGGATGGCAGACGGAGGCAAACGCAAGGGAGACGAGGCATCGTCCATGCAGCGGACGGCGCATACCCTGGATAACATCTTTGGCAGCCTGGGCGGATACAGCATCGTCCGGATGGAAAACGTCATCGATACCAAGCTCCGCCCCGTGTATCATTCCGCAGCGAAGGCAGCCTACGATGCCACCATGGCGGAAAACACGGTCCGAAAGCACAAGAAAGAGATAGCCCGGGCGAAAAAGCTGCACACTGAGGGAAAAATAGAGGATGAGGGAGCCGAGGAAATCATTGATATGTATGAGAACGAGATAGACCATGCATATGAGACGATGGCCAATGCCGACCGACTCCACCGCAAGCTCGACTTCGTCCTCAACGTGCTCTCCATGAAGTACCATTCACTGCTATCGAAGAGCATCGAAAAACTAGCCCGGCTCGCTATCGCCATCGCCCTGGCAGCCCTCATCGTTGCATTGGCGGCGCTGCTGACCGCGCTGCTGCTATAAGCTACGTATACAGGCAACTCACGAGCTCTTTTCATGGCAGCAACTATTTAATGAACCATATAATACATGGCTGGGCATATGAGGTAGCTTGGATATCCTACTAGCCTCCGGAGCTAGTTACTCGGGTTCAAATCCCGATATGCCCGTTAGGAGTGCAGTTTCGTGTGCTTATCCACAATATAATGGGACGGGCTCTTTTAGTCACATTTTGTATAAAAAAATTAAAAATAGAAAAAAGGAAAAAGATTTTGCCTGCTGTCTCTACGCCGGAATGTATGGCAATACCACTGCATCTATTACGTGGATGATGCCATTGCTTGCTTCAACGTCGGTCACGATTATGTTTGCCGTACGGTCGTTCTGATCTGTGAGCACTGTGCCGTCAACATATAGCATCTGTTCGTTGAGCATCTCGATTTGTTTTTTATGTACTATCGGTATAGAGTAGAGTCGTCCATCGGTTACGTGGTATAGCAGGATTTTTGTTACGAAATCCACCGGCAGTGTCACGATATTGGTTTCATTTAAGACGAGCGCTCCAAAAGCGGCATCGGTGGGGGCGAAAACCGTGAACTGGTAGCTTTCATTGGACAGGGGAACGTTCAAGCCAGTGTATACCACCGCTGCTATAAGAGTATCAAACATACCTGCATAAGGCCCAGCGCTGTTGACGGCAATGGCAACTTCAACGAGATTGTCTGTTGGTCTCTCACGTGGCACTGCAAATGGCGGTCCGCGTGCTTCTGCGTTGCTTCTGCGTTTAGGGTTCCAAGTCCTGCGAGCATCATCAAGCCGACGAT
>JBNGDQ010000043.1:1728-9865 GCA_049975285.1 Thermoplasmatota archaeon | reverse complement strand
AGAGAGCCACGTAGCACGACGTGACAATCTGCAGCCGGCGAAACAAAAACTCCACCGCATCATACCCCTCTCCATAGGTGAACCGTCGGATAACGACGGCTCCAGCGCCAGCAGCCACGATAAAGATCGTTGCTGACGCCGTAACAATCTGGTATAAATCCCCGCCGAAGAGGATGGTGCCCAGCTCCGTCTTGGTGAACAGCGAAAAAGACACGATGAAAAACGTGAGGCCGACAAACAACGGTCCAAATTTTTCTGCTGCATCAACCGGCTCTCCCGCTGCGAAGACACAGTGAACGATGAGGCGAAACACGATAAACGCAATAATCGCGCCCACCACTGGAGAAAGCACCCAGGAGGCAGCCACCTCTCCCAGCTTTTTCCACATGATAATCTCTACACCGCCTGCGATGAGCCCGAAGCCCGTTATGCCACCAATAATTGCATGTGTCGTTGAAACAGGAAGCTCCAGCCAGGTGGCCACGGTCACAAAAAACGAGGCCGCCAGGATAGCCGCCAAGAAGCCCAGCATGACGGAATGCGCACTCCCAATCTGTGCCGTATCCACGATACCACTTTTCACTGTTTCCGTCACGTGGCTGCCCAAGAAAATGGCGCCAATAAAATTGAGAACAGACGCAATGACCACCGCCTGCTTCAGCGTGATGGCATGCGCGCCCACCGCCGTCGACATAGAGTTGGCAACGTCATTCGCGCCGATGTTCCATGCCATGTACCCGCCAGCGGCCAGTGCAACGATGATAACAAGCAACAGCACCGGAGTCAGGCCGAAGAGCATCAACCCTAATGCGGCTGGATATTTTAAATCCTAGGGCCGTCCCGGTAGCGTAATCTGCACTGTTTTACCTGTGGTATCCTCGACACCCTTCAATGACTGGAGCATACCCCGGACCGTACCCTCGATAAACGACTGGACGAACGGCTTGAGCGGGATCGCCGTGCCGTCGACGGTCACCATTACGCCGCCATGTGATACAACACAGTCCTCCACCGTGGCGTCACCATCGACAATTGTCTGCGCCAGCTCCTGGCAGCTCCGGTAGCCGCAATCCCCGCAGTCCAAGCCTGGCAGCTGCTGCAGCACTCGCTCGACATCGGCCTTCCGGCGTATATATGAGATTGCCGCTTGAACCGATGGATCCTGCAGGACCACGTTGCTACCCCGACCCTCGCCCAGCCATATCTTTTCATAGTCGGAAGTCTTGAATCCCTCCAGCAGCACCACCTCCGCATCGAGCATCTCCACCAGCCGGTCCACCTCTCCGGCACCGGACAAAAAGACAGCGGTCTCCTCTGAGGCGATAAGGGCAGCCGCCCGGGCCCCGGCAGCGCGATACCGAGCGGTATCCTTCCCCGCGGTATCGATGCGCTCCCGGTCCGTATGTTTTATCACGGCAACGCGGTATCCCTCCAGATGCGACAGCAGTTGCTCAATGAACGAAGTCTTGCCGCTATCGCTGTAGCCGCAGACGGCGATAATCATGAATGGCAATATCCCGCACGATATAAATCGTTTACCGACTACCTCGGCTTTCCATCAGGCGGCACCCGCTGCCATATCTGACACCCGGCGAAGCGCTCATAGTCCTCCATGTCAAACTGCCAGGTGCCCACCCACAGTGTGCCACTATCCTCCGGGTATTCAAGCATCGAGCGAGCCCCCACATTCCCGCAATCGCCGAACCCGGCCGGTGCCTCCCCATGCCATCGACCCACGATGTTCTCCCAGTGCCAGCCATCATACCGCCATATCTCACAGCCGCTCGACAAGAGCGGTCCAGCCAGCAGCGACGGCTCCAGATTAAGCGTGCCCGCCCAGAGTGCATCACCCACCACGATGAGCGACCAGATGTACTTATTCGACGTGTCACCGAAGCCATCATTGCGCCAGCCGTATTCCCCGATGACCTGCCGCCAGCGCCAGCCGTTGTACTTCCAGAGCTCTGCCCCCTCACGTCGCTGAGCGAAGCTCGTCGCCACGCCCACGTACAGGTCATCCCGGTACACGACGAGATTACGGATGCCGTAGTTGGCCGGGTTACCGAAGCCATCGCCACCCGGCAATGCTACCTTCTCCCACTCGGTGCCAGAGAAGCGCCAGAGTTGCCCGCCGCGGCTGTCGAGGTTGCAGGTGCCCAGGTACAATGCATCCCGGTAGACACCCATATCCCAGGCGTAGATAGTGGTGCGGGAGCCAAACCCGTCGCCGCCGGGCAGCCTCATCTTCTCCCAGGTGACGCCATCAGTGGTTCGGTACACCTGGCATCCCTCCTTCCAGTTCATGGTCCCCAGGTAGAGATAGCCCTGAAAGACGGCGCTGCTCCAGATGCCGCTGTTGTCCCGGGAGCCAAACCCGCCGTCGACAACCAGTTGCCATGTGCTACCGTCAAATCGCCAGACTTGGCAGCCTTTAAGGGAGCTGGCCGAGGTGCCCACGTACAGGTCGCCGTTGAACGGCTGCAGGATAGATGCCGCGAAGGAACCACTGTCCCCGAAGCCCGCAGCCATCGCTGCCCCGGGAGCATCGCTGACCATGGGAGCCCATGCAACGTCACGGTATCGCCATATCTCGCATCCCTGGCTGTACATGCCGTGCATGGGGACGAGCCACGGTGCCAGGCGAAGCATCGGCAGCACCGAGCCACCTGCCTCGAGCAGTCGATAGGAGGCCAGACCAAGCGTGGACAGCCGTTTCACGTCGAACAGCCGGTCGATACGCGAGAAATCCACGTTCTGCGTCCCCACATACAGGTCGCCATTATAGCAGGTGATAGCCCGCGTGGCGAAGTTGCTCGACGAGCCGAAGCCCGCTGGCACTGCACCGCCATCGCTCACCGAGGGCAGCCATACACCTGGCTGCACCGGCTCAGGGCCGGCATCATCGGATAGCGGTCGACTGAGCCCGTTCCCGGCGCACAGTGCAACGACGAGAACGCAAGCCACCAGTACATATCTCCCATGCATACTATACCTCCAATCTATTACAACCTCTGAGGGCTATATATCGTTTCCGCGCCCGGCTGGGGAAAAATTAAGTAGTTTTTGGCCGTTATTGCCCGCATGACAGAGATACGAGCGAAGCGTGGCGAGGAGCTGCGCTGCCAGGGATGGAAGCAGGAGGCCATCCTCCGCATGCTCGAAAACAATCTGGAGAACGCCGAGGTGCCCGAGGAGCTCATCGTGTACGGTGGCACGGGCAAGGCCGCCCGGAACTGGGACTGCTACCATGCTATCGTTGAAGAGCTCAAGCATCTGGAGGACGACGAGACGCTGCTCGTACAGTCCGGTAAACCCGTCGGTGTGTTCAAAACGCATGTGAATAGCCCCCGGGTCCTCATCGCCAACGCCAACCTGGTGCCGCGGTGGAGTACCTGGGAGGACTTCTATGAGCTCGAAGACCTGGGGTTGACCATGTACGGCCAGATGACGGCTGGCTCGTGGTGCTACATTGGTACGCAGGGCATCATCCAGGGAACCTATGAGACCTTTGCCGCCTGCGCCCGCACGCATTTCGACGGCACGCTGCAGGGAAGATTCGTATTGTCCGGCGGCCTCGGCGGCATGGGGGGCGCGCAGCCGCTGGCGATTACCATGAACGGCGGGGCAGCCCTCGTCGTCGAATGCGATGAAAAGCGCATCAATCGTCGCATCCAGGCTGGTTTCTGCCAAGAGAAGACGGACGACCTCGACGAGGCGCTTGAGATAGTCACCTCGGCGGCGGATGCAGGCAAAGCCGTGTCGGTGGCGCTGCTGGGTAACTGTGCTGACGTGCACCCGGAGCTCGTTGAGCGCGACGTCGTGCCGGACGTTGTCACTGATCAGACCTCTGCGCATGACGCGCTCCGTGGCTACGTGCCGGCTGGCTTCTACGGTGACAATCTCGATGAGGCATATGAACTACGGGAGCGTGACCCGGAGGAGTACATCCGCCGGGCCAGGAAATCGATGGCTACGCACTGTCAAGCGATGCTGGCGTTTCAGAATGCCGGCTCCGTGGTGTTCGATTATGGGAACAACCTCCGCGGGCAGGCGCAGGATGCCGGCGTGGACAACGCCTTTGATTATCCTGGTTTTGTGCTGGCGTACATCCGGCCTATGTTCTGTGAGGGTCGCGGTCCATTCCGCTGGCTGGCGTTGACCGGCAACGAGGAGGACATCCTGAAGACCGACCAGCTGGTCATGGACATGTTCCCTGACAATGAGACACTGGTCAACTGGACGAAGCTGGCTGAGGAGTATCTCCCGTGGGAGGGCCTGCCGGCGCGGGTCTGCTGGCTGGGCTACGGTGAACGCGACCGGTTTGCGTTGGCTATCAATGAGATGGTCCGCACCGGCGACATTGGACCCATCGCCATCACCCGGGATCATCTCGATACGGGCAGCGTGGCCTCACCCAACCGGGAGACTGAGGGCATGAAGGATGGCAGTGACGCCATCGCTGACTGGCCGTTGCTCAATGCCTTGCTCAACTGCGCTGCGGGAGCGGATAGCATCTCCATCCATAACGGCGGCGGCGTCGGTATTGGACTGTCCACGCATGCCGGCATGGTCGTCATCTGCGATGGCTCCCGGGAGACAGATGAGCGCATCAAGCGGGTGTTTACCACTGACCCGGGCATCGGCGTGGCCCGTCATGCAGATGCAGGCTACGAGCAGGCTATCGAGTTTGCTCGAAAGAATGACATCAGGATTCCCATGAGGCAACAATGATCCAGGTTGATGGTGCATCACTCAGCATCGAGGATGTCGTCGCCGTCGCTCGCCAGTGTGAACCGGTGGAGCTGCCCTCGAAGACCCGGGATGTCCTTGCCGCGAGCAGGAAAAAGATAGAGTCGCTGCTCGAGTCAGGTGAGACCGCTTATGGTATCAACACTGGCTTTGGAGAACTCTCCGACGTCCGCATCTCGCGGGAGCAGATAGCCGAGCTGCAGTGCAACCTCATCCGGAGCCATGCATGTGCCGTCGGTGACGAGCTGCCGGAGGACATCGTGCGGGCCATGATGCTCCTGCGAGCCAACTCGCTTGCCAAGGGCCAGTCAGGTGTTCGCCCGGAAATCGTGGAAACGCTGCTGGCAGCACTCAACCGCGGTTTTTGCCCTGTGGTACCATCGCAGGGCTCCGTCGGCGCCAGCGGTGACCTGGCTCCATTGGCGCACATCGCCCTGGCGTTCATGGGAGAAGGAAGCGCATATTATCGGGGGCGCAGGATGCCCGCCATGGAGGCATTGGAGCGCGCCGAAATCAGTCCTACGTGCTATAAGGCAAAGGAGGGACTGGCGCTGATAAACGGTACGCAGTTGATGACTGCCATTGGCTGCCTCGCCTGGCATGACGCCTCCGCGCTGCTGCAACATGCACAGGTTGCCGGGGTTATGTCCCTCGAGGCGCTCAGGGGCACTGACCAGGCATTTCGGGAGGAGATACACCGGGCGCGTCCGCATCCCGGGCAGGTCGCCGTCGCGGCCAACCTCTGGAAGCTCACCAGGGACAGTGACATCATCGCCTCACATAAGGATTGCTCCAGGGTGCAGGATGCCTACACGCTGCGCTGTATGCCCCAGGCACTGGGCGCCGTCTATGACACGCTGGCTCACGTGCGACGCGTGCTTTCCATCGAGATCAATGCAGCGACCGACAACCCGCTGGTGTTCGACGACGTCATCTCAGGCGGAAACTTTCACGGCGACCCATTGGCTATCGCGCTGGACCTGCTTGGCATCGCCGTGACGAAGCTGGGGAGCATGGCAGAGCGCCGGGTCGCCCGTCTCGTGGATTCACATCTCTCCGGGCTGCCACATTTTTTGACGAGACAGGCTGGCCTCCACTCCGGCATGATGATGCCGCAGTACGTGGCTGCCTCATTGGTCAACGAAAACAAGAGCCTGGCGCATCCCGCCTCGGTTGACTCTATTCCCACGTCGGCGAACAAGGAGGACTACCAGTCCATGGGCGCCACCTCGGCTCGACATGCCCGCGACATCGTGGCGAATACCCGTCGCATCGTCGCCATCGAGCTTCTGACATCTGCGCAGGCCCTCGAGTTTTTGGAGGAGCAGCCGTCACCGGCAGCGGCTGCCGTGCATGCTACCATAAGGGAACAGGTACCCATGCTCGGTGACGACCGGCCGCTATACGGCGACATCGAAGCCATCACCACGCTGATATGCAATGGTGACATCCTGGCGGCAGTCGAGGAAACAATTGGCCCGCTGCAGGGACCTACAGATTAAGGTGGCCTGACACTGTTGTCACGGCGCTGCCGCCCACCCATACCTCGCTACCCGAGACGTCGACGTGGACGATGCCGGGACGCCCGAGCTCGTATCCCTGCTCAGCTGTGTACTGCATTGACTCCAGCAAGTCATGCCGGCGTAGATAGGCGCCGAGGGCGCCGTTGGCCGTGCCCGTCACTGGATCCTCGTTGACGCCGTAGCAGGGAGCGAAGCAGCGACTGTGCACCAGGTTTTTTTCATCGACGGTGTCAAAGGTGAACGCGAAGAGGGCGCCGACGTCGCTTTCGATGCAGATATCCTCGATATCCGCAAAGTCGGGATTGATGTGCCGTATTGCTGTCCGGCTGACGAGGGGTACGTTCAGCGACCACAGGCCGGTCGACGCTGCCTCTATGGGCAGACCGGCGATGGCGCTTTCGTCGAGGCCCAAAGCATCCGCCAGGGCTGGGGTATCGATGTCTAGAGAGCGAAACGCCGGCTGCGCCTGCTGCATATAGACTGCACCGCTGCGAATCCCGACGGGCAGAACACCGACATGGGTTTCCATCGTGATCTGGCGGGGCAGTTCCGTCGTCGTGGCGAGGACGTGGAAGGCAGCGATGGTGGCATGCCCGCAGAGATCAACCTCGCGGACGGGAGTAAAAAACCGTATGCGAAGATAGGCATCGTCGCTTTCTAGGATAAAGGCGGTTTCAGAACAGCGCAGTTCAGCGGCTATCCGCTGCATGCTTTCATCGGTGAGGCCATCAGCTTGGGGCACGACGCCAGCCGGGTTCCCGGTAAAGCTCTGCTCGGTAAAGGCATCGACGATGTACACCTCCCGCATGGCGCTATTCCTCCTCTTTCAGCCGCTCATAGGCCGTATAGAACGGGATGTTGAGCAAAAAGAACAGGGAGAGAATGCCCAGTATGTGGAAGTAGGGAAACTCGAACAGGGTATCCGGGGAATACTGGATGCTTATCCAGGACCCGATGACCGCAATGAGGTTGAGGATGAACCACAGCGTCAGGAATCCCTTCATGATAGACAAACAAAAGGAGGCTTTTAAACTTGTTTATGGCCCGTATTCCGCTATGACCGCCGGGAGTGCCTCCAGTACGTCGGTGGCCGTCATGCCGTAGCTTTTCTCCGCGAATGCCAGGTTACCCGCGGTGCCATTCAGAAAGGCGGCCATCCGCGCCGCGTTGAACGCCGGAACACCCATAGCCAGCAGCGCCCCGGCAATACCGGAGAGCACGTCGCCGGTTCCCCCGACGGTCATCCCCTCATTGCCGACATGGTTGGTCTTCACCGTGCTGCCATCACTGATGACATCTACCCAGCCCTTCAACAATATGGTGCAGTGCCGGGCTCTGGCAGCCGCCTGCACCGCTGTCATGCGTTCCTCCAGGGCATCAGACGGCGCCGTGCCCGTCAAATCCATGAACTCACCGGCGTGTGGTGTTATGATCATCGCGCCACCAGCCGTTTTATCAGCCATGCCGGTGATGGCATCCGCATCTACAACTACAGGAATACTGCGTTCGATGCACAGGTCGAGCAAGGCATCGACGGCCTGCAGGGTCTGCTGTGCATCACCCAGCCCCGGCCCGACGACGATGCTGTCCGCCCGATCGAGCAACGCTTCAAGGTTCTCCACGTGGCGGGGTTGCAGCACGTCGCCGTCCAGCCGTCTCGCGATGATATCCGGGGAGAACGAGGCCACGGGCTGCCATGCATCTCCGGGTACGGCAACCATGGCCAGGTCAGCGCCAGTGCGGAGCGCCGCCAGCGCCGCCAGGGCAGGCGCCCCAGTGAATGGACCGCCGCCGACCACGAGGACGGTGCCGTTGTCTCCCTTATGCGAGTGTTTCCCGTGTGTCGGATACCAGGCCATGTCGCC
>JBNGDQ010000043.1:0-1628 GCA_049975285.1 Thermoplasmatota archaeon | reverse complement strand
GCTGGAGTATCTCCTTGAACGTCTCCGCCTGATAATAGTGGACGGGGATACCGAGCTGTTTGACCCGCCGGAGGTTTTTCTGTGCCAGCCGCGTCGACGGGCGCTTGACCAGAATGACGTCGACCTGGCAATGCTCCGACAGGTGCCGGGCTGCGACGAGTCCGTCACCGCCATTGTTGCCCGGGCCGCATACGATGCAGCATCGCTGGCAGTCGAAGCGTTCCATGACTGCCTCGGCGACCCCGCGGCCGGCGTTTTCCATCAACGTTGCCTGCGGCACGCCGTGATGGGATGCATTGGTGTCCAGCACGCGGACTTCCAGGGGGTGCATACCAAAAAGTTAAACACCCGAACTATATAATGTTTGATATGATGCCGAACGTCAATCCCAAGCAGTTGCAGAAGCTCATGCGCCAGATGGGCATGTCCATGGAACAGCTTGAGAACGTCGAGGAAGTCATCATCCGCACCCCTGAAAAAGAGTACCGCTTCGCTGATGCCGAGGTCAACATCATGGAGGTCAAAGGCGACAAGACCTACCAGGTGACTGGTACCCCTGAAATCATCGAGCGCATGAGCGAGGATGACGTCGAGCTCGTCGCGGAAAAAACCGGGAAAACCATGGAGGAGGCCCGGGCGGCTCTCAAGGAGACAGATGGTGACATCGCGCAGGCGATCATCAATCTCTCCGGATGACAGCGCTTTCTCCACGCGGAGGACTGTTTATAGATGAAGAAAACCATGGCAGCGGTCATGCCGGGCCTGTTTGCCCTCATCCTGGGAGGCATCATCTTGGTATATGGCATCGTGTCCGGCAGCATCGATACCGTCTCTTTTTCTGACCCCTACATCATGCTGGGTGGCCTGTTCGTAGCCATTGGGCTCACCGTGCTCCTTATTGCGCCCCAAATAAAATAACGAGCGATTGCAGCTATCCAGCTCGTTTTATCATGATGACGGCATCTTCTCCATTGCCATAGTAGGAGGGGACCACGTGGCTTTTCTCGAATCCGAGCGAGGTATAGAAGCACTGAGCGCCCATATTGCTGCGCCGGACCTGTATCTCCAGCACCGCTGCAGCGAGTCGCTCTGTGACCGCCTGGACGAGCCGGCTGCCGTACCCCTGGCGGCGATACTCGGGATGGACGGCCAGGGAGATGATGATGCCCTTGCAGC
This sequence comes from Thermoplasmatota archaeon, assembly GCA_049975285.1. Classification (GTDB taxonomy): domain Archaea; phylum Thermoplasmatota; class E2; order UBA202; family DSCA01; genus CAZESS01. The sequence continues at coordinate 452 of JBNGDQ010000043.1, read as the reverse complement.
CCATCTTGACGCCGATGACGTAGCCGAGAATGCGTTCCTCTTCCAGTACCAGGAAGGTGGCCCGCAGGTATTTCCTGAATACGAACTCGGTATATGGATGCGCGAAGGAGCGCTGCTCGATATCCAGCACCTCGGGCAGGTCATCGGGCGTGCAGTCCCGAATCATCCGGTGTATACCTGCCAGCTAGATAAAAATCCACCGGCAGGGGAATATGACGGTCCTCCCGCCATCACAAGAGGCCCAAGTGAATGCCACCTGATACACGGAGCCGTGCGGGGCAGGCAGCAGCGGGAGAACCGCACAGGGGTTTAACTCCACAGGTTTTAAAGACACGCCGAAATCGTTCACTATCCGGTGAACAACCACAACGTTGTCATTAGCATAGTGGGACCGTGCGGTTATTGCTCCCCGGTCAGCTCCTCGGCGGCTTCCTGAACATCCCGGAGTATCT
>JBNGDQ010000042.1:0-10055 GCA_049975285.1 Thermoplasmatota archaeon | reverse complement strand
CTATATCCCCAAGATAACCTACAAGATTGAGGCCAACACGTTGGCGCTGGCCGAGGGCGCCACCGAGCCGGGCTATGTGGTCAAGGCCCGCTCCGATAAAACCATCGTCACGGACATGGTGCTCGATAACGGTATGCTCGACGAGTGGTGGGTGAGCCATGTACGGAACGGGGAGCGCACCACGTTTACTGCGACCATTGGCGCAGAGGTACAGATAGAGGGGCAGGGGTTGTTCGATGTTGAGCTTGCGGAGGCCGAGACAACCGTCACGTCCGATGTGCTGGCGGGGCTGGCGTAACGGGGTTGGCGCAACAGACAATGAGGGTGCTACGCACGCCCTACGGCCACGTAGTGTCATCTCTTTGCAGTGTAAGGGGTTAGGTACACACCCACAGTCGGTGTGGACTTATAGCCCCGCTAAAACGTTCACCCCTCTGCCCGGCCCCCACACACCGGGTGTTCGTAGCTCTCCGCCATACGAGGTTACGAGCTTTTTGTCGGGCCGTGTTTTTTTGCAGTCGCTGGTTTTTTAGTCTATTACCGGGCTACCGCAAAGCGCGCACCTTTTCGTGGAAATCTCTGCCGAGCCGGTGGGGAACGCATGGATTTTATCCTCATCCTCGCGGAGCACCAGCTTTACAGCGTCGGTAGGAGAGACCAACTCCCCATCTACGAAGAGGAATCCGTTCTCTCGCCCGGCATACCAAACCATGTTGGTGCGCCCTTTGTTATCAATTTCTACGCAGCCGGAGGCCGCCGTGTTGATGATGTAGTCCCTGTACTGTTGGAAGTCCGGGTCGTCGAAGATGGACACCATGCCGGAGCAGGACGGTGGCACGGTGTGCTTCATATATTTGTCCACCTGGTAGCTGTTGCTTGAAAAACACCGCTCCGGGTCCACGGGTCCACCATGCCCAAGTTTTGCCCCGCATTCGTGGCAATAGTACTCGCTCATGTTTTTATCCTCCCTAATCTGCCTAAACGGGTTCCCTGTATTTTATTTTTCCTGCCTTTCGAGCAGCCCGAGGGGGAGGAGCCGGGCGATGCCGCCACCCGGCTACGACCACCGCCCTCATTTTCCTCGTAATCTCGTAGGCCGTCGCCCTACGAACTGGCACTTCGTTGTGTCTGGCCTTACGAAGTTACGAGGACCCTCCGTGTGTCAATCGTGTTTTAACGTGTTTCCATTCGTACACCCACTCGACGAAGGCAGCGCCTTTCGGCGTGAGGGATGCGCCCTTGCCCGGCTGCGTCGTGATGAGCTTAAGATTCCTTAGGGCTCTGAAGTGTATGCCCCGGATGGTCTCCGGCTTGATGCCCACCTCCTCTGCCAGCTCGGTTGAGGTATGGTCGCCTATTGAGAGCTGGAGCAGGATTGACAGGTCGATGGCATCCACTCTATCTATGATAACGAGCAGCTCTCCGTCGTAGAGCTCGGTTTCTTCCTCCACGAGTTGCCTGTATTCCTTGAGTCCTAATTTGTCTAGCATGCGTCTGATATAGTCCGTGGCCAGCCGCACATGTTTCTCGCTCACCATTATCTTCTGGTGCTCCTCGTCGGTGGAGTGCAGCAGCGCCGCCGTCGCCACGGAGAATCTGCACACGGTGTCGCGGTAGCCGTTGTGGACGATGGGCAGCCGGGCTGTCTTGTAGGTTTTGATTAATGCTGTCGTTTCGCTCTTGATGAGGTCTATCGCGCCCTCGACGTATTCGATGTCATCTGGCGTTCGCGACCAGACCCAGTGAACGTGCTGTTTGAACACGTCCACCGGGACGTATCTCTCCGGGGGCGTCTCGGTTATAATGTCATCCACTGAAACATCCTCGTCCTTCATCGGTATGAACAAATCCCATCTGGGGATATTCTTTTCGCTTCTGAATATTGCGGTGCCCGAAATGACCAGACAGGGGAAGGGGTATTTCTTCATGGGGCGGCCCTTCGGTGGGTTCATGCTCCCCAGTATCCTCGTTCTGGCGGGGGCCTCTCCCTGCAGGTACCGACGTACCACCACCCGCTGGGTTCGCAGCGCCTCGGTGAGCTTGTCCATCTCCCGTCTCGATGGCAGGTCTTGCATGCCGTCGAGGCAGACCATGCCCATGTCGTTGAGGACCAGCGAGCCCCATTTGAGCACGTCGTGGTCGGTGTCGATGGTGTAGGTGAGGCCCGTCCGGGAGGTTGACTCGCAGGCGTTGTATTCGCCCAGGTTGTAGCACCCGAATGAGACATCTTTTAACATCTCGGTTTTTCCGGTGGTGGTGTCGCCGATGAACATTGCTTTGATGCCGCCCCGTATTGTGTCGCCGGTGACATCCGGTATGAGCATGGGGGAGTGCAGCGTCAGCAGCACGCCCAGTTTTTCCCATTCTCGGCCCACGATGCGGGGCGCTATCTGTGAGGGTGCGATTTTACGGTGGAGTGTTTTTGCGCTCTGGAAGTACCGGATGAAATCTTCTTTCTCCTGCTCCGTTATCTTGAACCCCATGAAATCCTCCTCCACCGGCTCGATGGCGTGTACCATGAGCACGATGTTGTTCTTGGGGTCGGTTGTGACGGTCGCACGTATCTTTACCTTTTTGGGGTCGGGGAGGGGCTGACCAATCGCATAGGCGGTCGTTGTCTGATAGACTCTTTCCTCGAACTTATCCATTTCCAGCGGCGGGTCTCGTATGTATATTATCCGGTAATCTACGGCCTCCTGCGATACGTTTATCTGAACGTCGTGCGCTCTGTCGCCCTGACAGTCGCCCTCCGCTTCCAGCATTTCTTTGGCGTAGTCCTCTACCTTTTTCCGCAGCGGTTTTTTGCCCCCAAAGATTAACTGTCTGGCCAATAGTTGGTCAATCTCGCGTTCATCGTCAACGAGCGGCAGGCGGCAGCGTGTTTCGCATCGGGAGCAGGCCACGTCGATGTATCGGGGGAGCGCCTTCTTCGATGACATGCCTGCCACCAGAACGATGGCTTCTATCTCCTTGCCTATGTGTTTCGCACATATTTCTTTTAGATAGATTTTGCTTTTCATTCTCTATCTCACCTTGACTTCCCAATCTCAACAGTTATATATTCGCAGTTCCATCGTTATAAAGGGAGGAGTTGATAGCGATGATGATTGAGACGTTGATTCGGGATAAATATGGTGAGATTATAAAGGAAGTATATGGGGCAAAAAGCGGAAAATACTGCGGTAAAACTCTTGCCACCGCATTGGAAATAAAAAACCCACAGGTCCTATCAAAACCTCTACAGGATTTGGAGAGGTGGGGAGTAATTAAAAGACGGAAAGAAAAATTTAAGGAAAAAACTAAGAAAGGTATTGGAGGCACGGCCAAATATATTTACCACACACCATACGGGACATTTTTGTACACCGCTTTGTCTCCACCCGACGTAAATGCACTGGACAAAGCAATAAAAGAATTGTATGTTGAGAAAAAGGAAATACCCTCTTTAGATGAGATTGCACAGACCGTTGAGAGGAGCCTCTATATGGAAGGAATTAAACCGATTATCGACCAGCGGCTAAAGCATTTCAAGAACAACATCGGGAAAGTCCAAACAATGATTAGAAATATGGATAAAAATGATGATAGCCCCGGTATGTTTCAGAAAAAATTTCTGCCAGATTTAAAGGCCAGAGTAAAGAATATTGGCTTAGGTGAAGAAATGGATGACGAGGTTGTCGAAACCATTTTAGACAAAGAGAGAGACCGGAGAGGGCGCTGGCATCTCCGGGCATGAAGAAAGTTAACCCTCGGAATATTACTAAGACACATAAACAGACATCCGTTTTTAATACAACGGAGTGGCAACCATGTCACCAACAGAGGAAATGGATAAGGTAGTAGAGGCTTGTAGCAAAGCCAGGGAAGCAAAGACCCGCACCAAAATGAAATTGTTACACAGAGAAAAGACGGGGAAATGGCCCCCTGAACACTATGAGGACGAAAAGTCCTGCAGGGAAGCTGGTTACTACTGGTATGGCGGTGAATGCCACCGAGAGCCAAGGCCGGAAGAGTCTTCGAAGGAGGAACCGGAACCATCTGAGCAGAGTAAGCCAGCTGAATCGTCCGAAGAAGAAAAACCAGCGCCCGATGAATGCGGCACGAAAGAGAAATGCCTACGGTATGGCTACCAGTGGGACCCAGAGACGGGCTGTAAGCATCCTGAGGAAGCACCCAGCCAACAGCCTGAGGAATAAAGGTGTGATTACATGGTGGTAGCACAAGAAGGCTCGGATGTCAGTGGTATGCCCCCTTCTATGGTCTATACTACGGTGGCCAGCACCTACGCGATGCTCCGTAGCCATCCTAACCAGTGGTATTCTAAGAATCGGCTTATCCAGGATGCCGGGGTGCCGTGGCAGGTGGTGAACTTCGCCTATGAGCAGCTATCCGTGTTGCCCCGCATTGAAACTCGCTATTGCGGCGGGTACCAGATTCGGTTCGTCAACCGTGCAGTCGTGGAAGCCATCGAGGGATGTGAAAAGGCCGATGAAGCTGAACGAGAGGCGAAGCAACGTGATGAAGACGCCGAGCGGCATGCTTCCTTTACATTGCGTGAATAGAAGGGAATAGGACACAATATAAGACGCTCTGAGTCCGCGCCCATAGCCCCCTCCACACCAGGCGTTAAAACCTTGTCTATCGTTGGAGGGTCGGTGCTACGTGGTAAATTGTGAAGGCTCCTAATGTGATTGAGAACGTTGTTGCCTGTAAGTAAGAGTGATAAAAAACCCTATATCGGATTACCGGATAATTTGATTATAAATTCGGGCGTGGAGCGGGGATGTCTAATGTGGGTAGTAAAGTTTATCATCATTCGGCAGTTTGCTTATTGGAGGTTGTGAAATGGTAAAATTTGGAGTTTTTGACCCAACCAACAAAAAACATTGGATAGAATTATTACGGTCTGGAAATTATATTCCATACAAAACAGAATTAGGTGCACATGTTGAAACTGACCCTACTATGAAGTATGTAAGTTTAAAAAGGAGGAAAGGTGTTGATGCCCCAAAAATACCTAAGTGGTTTCATATCGAACTCCCAGATAGAAAAGCCGATGAATTTATTGAGCAAATAAAAAGAGATTCAGGATATAAATAAAGATTAGAGAACATATTTGGGCGGGCCTATTCCATCGCATTTTTAAAATGGAGATTAAAGCCTTCTAAACCTTGTGGTTTTACCGATGGAACCGGCTAATGTATTTTAATTCTATCGAATGCCGCTTCGGGGATACCGTCTAACCACAAGACATTTCCTACCTTCCTCGCTTGGTCTAAGATATTATGTACCCTTACGTTGCCGGATACAATGAGATGGTTTTTCTGTGGTCCTTTGACTTTCGTTGCATTATCGGCAGCATCCCGCCTAATGAGATGAGATTTCTTTCCTGAAATGTGATAGACTTTTTTTCCCTGCTTCAAATTTCCACCTCTCCATCTGACAATCCGGATTTGGTAACGCTTCCGGACAGCCTCGTATTGACCACGAGTTATTATGTCTCCGACATCGTAATGGTGTAGGTCGTCGTGTTGAACTCTGTAGATTTTTTCTCCCTTTTCACTTCGTGTTGCTCGTGTGGATTTTTGTTTGGTATATGTTGGTTGACTGCCTTTTGGATGTATTTTCTCCCTTATTTTATCTTGGTGTTTCGCCATGAAGTTGTCCCTTGACGTTGATTTCCTTGCCATTTGTATTATACAACTTCTACCAGAATATTAAATTTACCCGGTTTTGAGAGAAAAATAAATAAATGGTTTGGGGTTAAATTAGTTGAGATGGCGGCAGAGATGTTCAAAGGAGATATAGAACGAGACTTGTTTTGCCAGATTATTTTGGATTTGCTAAGCTCTTGGAATCTTTTGGCCGGTGAACTTAAACAAAAAGCAAAGTCTTTTTACAAAGAAAAAAGGAAAGAGGAATTACAACTCCCATTACGCAAGATAAGCGATGCAGAATACTATTACAGAATAAGGAGACTAAAACATGATGGTATAATACAAAAAAGAGGGCAGGAATATATTTTACTTGGCGGGTGAAATAAAATGCCAGTTTGTCCGAGTTGTGGGAAAGAAGTTGAGGAAGAGGCTAAATATTGTCCTCACTGCGGGGCAGGAATATCTGTTGATATTGAGAAAGTGAAAATACAATTAGATGATTTAAAAGATAAACAAAAGCAGGGATGGATAGCTCTCGGATTGGGCGTTATATTTTTGGTCGTTGGTCTTTTTGTTACTCTTATCACTGAGACGCATGAGGAATGGAGAGGCGGAAATTTGTATGAAGTTGTTACACATCCTTATAAAGAAATCGGAATCGTTCTAATGCTTGCTGCAATCGCATTGACCATCACAGGAGGAATAATAGGAGAATACTATTCCCGTAAGAGAAAGAAGCTGTTAGAATCTAAAGGATTAAGCACATAGCTAGGGTGCTGTTTGGAATTGTAAATATTAACGTATTTCTAGGGGGATTACGACAGCCCTTCGCTGACAGCCAAGGGTAGGTACACACAGCCGACAAAACCCATGCATATACGGGCCTAAACTGGCGTAGCGCCTCTGACTGTTACACATCTATGTGGAGTTGGTCTGCCAGTTCCTTGTATCGGTTCCGTACGGTGACCTCTGTTACTCCCGCCACATCGGCCACCCTACGCTGGACAAGTTTTTCATCGCATTTGAGGGAGGCAATGTAGATGGCGGCGGCTGCCATACTGGGGGGCCCACGTCCACTGGTTAGTTCCTGTTCTTCTGCCCGTTGGAGGATGTCGTGCGCCGTGGACCGTATGCATTCACCGGTTTTCAGTTTCTGACAGAATCTGTCGAGGTAGTCGAGGGGTGAAGCGGGTCGGAGCTTGAGCTGCAACTCATGTGCAAGCCACCGGAACGTCTTACCGACCTCTTTTCTGCGGATGTTGGAGCGAACCGCTATCTCGTCAAGGGTGAGGGGCACTCCGCTTTGTCGGCAGGCGGCATAGGCAGCGGCGGCAAGGAGAGTGTCCATGCCCCGGCCTCGAAACGTATGCGTCTCCACCGCCCGGCTGTAAAGGCTGGTAGTCACTTGTTCTACATTGGAGGGTAGCTGCAAATCGTTGAGCAGCTTCTCGACATCGGTGGCCTTTTTCTCCCCCGTTACTATTGAACGCAATCGACGATGTATTTTTCTGTGCCGGTAAAACGTTCTTTTTCGACCGCCATCCACCCCCTCCTTACTGTTTGACATTTCCTACTTAACAGATGGCTATAATTATAAGCTTTGGGTCGGCGATTGCGTTCTACAGAATTAGCCACCTCCGACACCACCTATTTTTCCACGCTAGCACAGTTACTCCCCAATTTATGGGACTCTTACTCGTTGCCCAACGGAGGGTACATACCATCTCCTAAAAGCTATGCCTATCGCTGGAGGGATTGTGCCGAGCGACAAATTGTGAAGGCTCCGTGGGCGCCGAAAGTAGCATTTGACTGCAATAATTCAAAGCTTCCGAGATGGTTGTCGCTATTAGAAAAGTATGGGGGACGCAATAAACCCCTATTCTTCTTCTATTAAGTATACTCCGAGAATACGACCATCTTTGACCAATCGGCGTTTATCACCGTTTGCCTCAATAATGGCATCTGCAAACTGTCCAACCTCGGTCCATTCCTCTTTTATTTCCCGTTCCAATCCCTGCCTCTTAATCATGCTACCTCTTAACACATAACACAATTAGGGCAAACATATAACTTTTCTGGATGGGATACTATTCAGTGGTTTGAAGCTGTTCTTGGGAAAAAATCGAAAATGACTTAAAAGAGGAGAACAATTGAAGTGTATGGGAGTAGGGAGCAGATATCTTTGGCGAGCTGATGTTCATCTGGATATTGTCCCTGTTGGTATAAAAGTAGGTACATGAACAAATAATGGTATAGCAATGGTAGAATACTGGGTATGTTGCAAGACCATGGATAGCGATCTAGTAACGATAGCGGAAGTCCATGCTAGAGTTAAAAAAATAGATAATACGTTAAGTGAGGAAAAACGGTTTTTCCGGCAGGACATCATTAACAGTATAAAGCAAAACAACACCTGGTTTACATGTTTCAAAACGGGGGAATATACCTATGAACAGGGAGAAAAAATGCATCTTTTCTCAATAAATGGTGATGAATTTATCAGAACGGATAAAAACAATACTAAATCCGACTTTCTAAGAGATATACCAGACTGTAAATAAATCAAAAAATTCCGTGTGGAATAAAGTGTTAGGAGGGCAGGATGATTAAATGGAGGGTTTCATTGGGGCTGAAATGGTGGCGGCTATTTAGCCTACAACCTGCCTTTTGTTACTATCGAGGATGAATTAATACTCATTTCGGAACAAGGAAAGGTTCTGTTGCATTTTCGGGTCGTTCCCCCCCATTTCTAAGATGACTAGGCATGCGGGGCGTTTTGTACTTCGACTGGAGAACCCCTATTTTTACACCATGCTACGCAATAAAACCAACCCCCATCAAAACTTTTATATTATACCGTAAGTATAGAATTGAAGGAGGGCAAATAAGACAATACCTGTGGGCATGTGCATCATTTCCATCGTATTAATTTTCTCACAGTCATTGTCCTCGCCCAATGCCCTCCTTCCACCCCGATTTTTTTGCCTCGCCCGTGCAGCAGAACCAATGTTTACAGGATGAGTCTTTAGTCTGTTAACCATGGATACGCATGATAGGTTAAAAGCATGCTATCGCTGGAGGGAATGTGTCACAGGGCGAATTATGATGGGCTGTTATATGATGTAAGAGCTGTGTCGGCCGTAAATATTGGGTGAGGAAACATGTATGGTTTTTTGGTCTACTCGTAGTTGCCGTATATTTCTATGAACACAAAGAAAAATAAACCTGATGAAAGCGGAGGCCTGGCTAATGTTGCAGTTCCCTGCCAGTTATTAGAAAAGAGAAACCCGCTTGGGTCGGTGAGATTCTGCTGGTCGACAAGGTTCCCGTTCCAATCTATTGCCTTCACGTTGATGTGGGTGCACACTAAATCAAGGCTAATCCAGTCTGGAGGAACCCATTTGAAGAAAACCATGGTGATTGTTGTGGTTACCAGTCTATTAGACGCCAGGAATAGCCCATGAACCATTCCGTTGCCAACCATGAAATCAATGGTAGGGCTTTCTAGGAGAGGTATATTCGGAACGAATAGAAGCTCCGTTTCCACCAGCTGTTGAAGATGAGCATTGTCTTGTGTCAAATGATTTTCGGATGTTCCGTAGCAGACAGAGGCGAGGACATCCGGAGTCAAAAATACGATAATTAGTACCACAGAAACCAGGGTAACTGCTGCCGATGTATTCATTCTGCCCCCCGTTATGTTACAATGCTGTTCTACTTATAAAAATATCTATTGTCAGCGTTACTGACCCGGGTGCCCTCCCAAAACCTTTTGTATCTCCTGCAGATATTATGGGGAGGGAAGTGAGGAACGCCCAACATCTCTACAAAAAAGCTATTTCTCCGCAGGGATAGCATTCTTATAGGGCCTTCGTTCCTTGCTGTCCCTGGATGGGCAGGGAGAAAGGCTCGGAAATCCTCACGTGATTATCATCCTTTCTCCCAGTCCTATCTCCATTTTTCTCATGAATGTATGATGGAGAGGTACTAAGAACAATGGATAAAAAACCTGTGTCTCAGAATATATGTTTAATCATCAATCACCAGCATGTTTTATTCGTGTATTTCTCCTCGACGGACCACGTTTTCGACGACGTGTTGTATCCGCTCTATGGCCTGGATTACTTTCTGTATTTCTTCTTTATGCCCCTCTCCGTTTTCTTGCTGCATAACCAGGTCCAGATATCCTTTGGCGATGCAGAGCGGGTTGAAGAAATGGTGAGAGGTTTTTAATTTGAAGACTCGTTCCTGTTCGAGGGCCTGCCTCATCTGTTCCAGGGCTTCTTCCCGTTGTTTCTCTGCTTGTTTCCGGCGGGTTATGTTTTCTATGATGCCGTCATAGTATTGCACCTGCCCGTCTTCATCGGTGACAGCGATGGCGGTCACGGAGGCCCAGAA
>JBNGDQ010000041.1:0-10310 GCA_049975285.1 Thermoplasmatota archaeon | reverse complement strand
ACATCCACCACGGCCTCGATGCGCTCGATGGCCCGCTGGACTGCTCCGTCATCGACGGTAATCTCGATTGCTCCATTTGGGCATGCTTCGACGCAGCGTCCGCAGCCTCTACACGCGCTGCTCATGGCGGCCCGGCCGTTCTCGATGGTGATGGCATCGACGAAACATGCCTCGGTGCAGACGCCGCAGCCCGTGCAGGCATCATTCACGGTCACCTCGACGCCCTCCATCCGGTGTAATTTGCTGGCGATGTCGTCATCGAGCTGGGGGAGCATCAGCCAGAGGCAGCAGCAGGGGCAGCAGTTGCAGATGGTGAGCAGTTTTTCCCCGGGATGCGCGTTGAGCCACTGGGTGTCAAGCTTGTTCCTGCCGATGAGGTGGACCAGGCCGGCCTCGCGGCATCGCTGCACGTGCTCCAGGGCCTCCTCCCTCGTTGCCTCGTGGCCCAGCGAGCGGTCGATGTGCCTGGTTGCTTCACCTAAAAACAGGCAGCCCAGCTCGACGGGGTAGTCCTCGCATTGCGTGGCATCGCGGCAGATGCAGAAGTCCATGATGAAGCGATGCTCTGCTTTGTCGATGAAATGCTCGACGACCCGCGACGGCACTACCATCGACTGGGGTGCCTCGACTGGTTGATTGATCTCCACCACGGTGTCCTTTGGCAGATAGAACAGGTCGTCATGTTCGAACAGCATCCGGTCCACGATTTTTTTGACTGGCGCAAGATGGGTGAACCTGGCCAGAGTGAAGCGCAGCGGGGAAAAGGTTTCGATGAGCCGGACGTGCAGTGGTTTTTTCATCCTCCTCCTGGTAGCAGGACTGCCTTTTTATTCGTTGCGGGCCTCAGTCAACCAGATGCAGCCCCAGCTGGCGGGCATGCTCAACCACCTGGCGGTATTCCTCCCGGGTTATAGAACGGTCAAGCCCGGGATGCTGGCTGGCCTTATAGCAGGGCCGATACTGGTCCATGACGTTGACGATGGCGTCGGGCACGTTCTCGGCAAGCCAGTTCATGACGGGCAGCGAGCAACATTCAACATGACCGGGCATGACGAGATGCCGGACAATCAGGTCGCCCTGCCCATCGGCGATGCGGTGATTCCGGGTGACCACTGCCCAGTAGTCGTGGACGTCGGATAGCTCCACGGCGCAGGCATCACTGCCGTACTTGAAGTCCGTCAGGTAGACGTCCATCACGCCGTCGAGGAGGTGCATGGTCTCCTGGCTGCAGTACATGTTGCTGTTCCATATCTGCGGCACGTTTTTGCTACAAGTCCGTAATACCTCGAGGATGTATGGCAGGTTGGGCGTCGGGTCGCCGCCGACCCAGTTGACGTTGATGCCGTTCCGCTGCTCGATGACCCCGGCAAGCTGCTCGGGGCGGACGTACATGCCGCTCTGCCGCTGGGAGATATCCCAGTTCTGGCAAAAAATGCAGCCAAAGGTGCAGCCCGAGAAAAAAATGGTATGCGAGGGTACCAGCATCGGCTCCTCCCCGTAATGCAGGAACTCCGACGCTATAGCGGCATCCCGGACGCCACAGTAGCCCTCCGCTGCTGTGCGGTCGACGTGGCAGCGCCGCTCACAGAAATGACAGTCACGGTAGATGCGGCGAGCCAGTGCTATCTTGAGATCGAGGAGCGACTGCCCTGGCTGCTCCACGGGATGGCGACGCGAAGCCCGGGCGTGCTCGCTCCACAGCGTTTCGATGTCGTCGTCCCGGTCGAAGCATACCGGGATGCGCTTGCACTGGAGGTAGGATGCCGGCTCGTCAGTCTTCATGCATCGCTTCCCGGACCACGTCGCCGTGGGGCTCTGTCTCCTTGAATACCTCTCCCTGGAAACAGTACAGCGTGGTATCGCCATCCCGCCAGGCATCCGGCGGGAGCCCTGCCTTCCAGCAGGTCTGCGAGAGGAATGTTTCCTCATCCCATCCCTGCGCCACGGGCACCTGGGGGAGCAGCAGTCCCCGTCGGCCGTATCGCTCGGCGATGAGTCCATGCCGGCCTACCTCGATGCAGGATGGATAGCTCTGTGGGTCGTCGACCTCGATTTTTTCAGGTGGCGTCAGTACCGTCACCTCTACCGTAATGGTATCAAGTTCCGCTGCCCGTAATGGGGGAAACCGCGGGTCACGGGTCGCCGACATGGCGGCTTCTCGTAACGCTTCTTTGAGCTCCATGGATGGCTCCGGGATGCCGATGCAGCCGCGGAGATCCCCGGAGGGATACCGATTAAGGGTGACGAATACACCGGCACGAGCAGTGAATGGATCGCCGGCGTCCAGCTCGGGAATCGGTCGATTGTGCACGTGCTGCGCTATGACCTCCCGGGCATATCGGACGGCCTGCTGTCCATCTTCCAGTGAAAGCATGGTATCCATAGCCCTGCTGTTCCTTAAAAATCTTTCTCGTCTATCCGGCGCCATTGCCCGTAGCTGTGCAGCGCCCGGATGCCGTTGGCCAGGCGCTCCGGGGTCCCGTAGACCGGGATGCCCATCTCCTCGATGGCGTCCTCCAGCAGGCTTATCTTGGACACCGGCCGGTAGTATTCCGTCGTCCCGCGCTCGGTTCGGCCCTCGATCTCGACGCCCAGTGATACCAGGAATGGCCTGTCGTAGCGCTCCGCGAACCGCTGGAACACGAGGGCGAGCTGACCGCCGTCGATTGACGCTGGATGCAGCGTGCCGATGGCGATGACGCCGTCTATGTCTGCCTCGTCTGCCAGTACCTCCAGCACGTGCTGGTAGTCATCAGCGTCGGCGTCGCCGCCCAGGTCGACGGGATTATGCAGTGAGGCATGCCTGGGCAGGCAGTCGGCCAGGCGTCGCGTGAGTTCCTGGCTGAAGTCAGCCAGGCGGAGGTGGTGCCGCCATGGAGAGGGAAGCAGTCCGTCGAAATCGTTGTCCTCGCTGCCCAGGAGGTCGGTCTCCATGACCGCCATGCCCCCGCAGTTGGTCACCACGGCTATGCGTCCATTGAAGAGAGGTGGACAGCGGGACAGCGCCTTGACGGCATCTATGGTCTCTGCCAGCGTCGCGGTCTGCACGACATGCTTCTGGCGGAGCACGCCGCTGTAGACGGCCTCAGAGCCAGCCATGGCGCCGGTATGCGATGATGCAGCCTGTCTGCCCCGGGAGGAGCGTCCGGCTTTGAGCATGACGACCGGCTTGCGGGCCGTGATGTCGTCCATCGATTCAAGGAACGCTCGGCCGTCCTTGAGCGCCTCGACGTAGCTCGCGATGACTGCCGTGTCGGGATCGTCGGCCAGTGCCTCCATGATCTCGAGTTCGCTGATGTCGGCCTGGTTGCCGTAGCTGACGTATTTTGAGACATGCCCGAGCTCGTTCATTATCATGAAGCCGACGCCGCCGCTCTGCGTGACGATGGAGACGTTTCCCGCCGGCGGACGAGCTGATTTTTCCTCGGGGATGAACAGCGTATCCAGGCCGGTGTGGGCGTTGAAGACACCGAGGCAGTTGGGCCCCAGGATGCGGGTGCCGGTGCCCTCGATGATGTCGAGGAGTTCCTGCTCTGCATCGGTGTTGCCGACCTCGCTGTAGCCGGAGGTGACGACGATGACGATGTCCACCCCGGCATCCCGGCAGTCCTTGACGGCCTGATTGGCGATGCGTTGCGGCAGGGACACCACGGCCATGTCGACAGGGCCGATGTCTCCCACGCTGCCATAGCAGGGCAGGCCCATGATCTCGTCGGTAGCTGGATTGATGGGGTAGACGTCACCCTTGAATTTTGCCAGGTTTTCGAGAATGATGTTGCCGACCTTGCCCGGCGTGCGGGAGGCACCGACGACGGCGACGCTGTCTGGCTGGAGGAGCTTCTTCAGCTTCATGGTTCCACCTCCAGGTAGGCGTCAGCAGCGATGGCCTGCATATCGTCTACCAGGAGTGGGTTGACGTCGCCCTCGATAATGTCCGGGTGCTTCTCGAGCATGGCAGAAAACGATAGGACTACATCGGTCAACGCCTTCAGGTTGACAGGGTTTTTTCCCCGGAATGGACCCAGCATGGCTCTGCCCTGCAACTGATGGAGCATGTCATAGACGTCGCTTTCTTTAAGCGGAATGGCCCGGAAGGCGACGTCGGCGTATAGCTCGGTGGAGATACCGCCAATGCCCAGGCTGACCACCTGGCCAAAATCGCGGTCTCTCGTGGTGCCCAGGATGAGTTCCCGGGTCTGGCTCGTGGAGGCATCCTCGCTTATCAGGATACCCTGGATGGAGGCATCCGGATACGCCTGACGGGCCCGTTCCCTGATGTCCCGGGCGGCCTGGATGGCCTCCTCAGGAGAGTATGCTCGGGTCACGAGGCCGGCATCACTCTTGTGGATGATGTCGCGGGAGCAGATTTTCACGTAGGCTGGATAAGACATCATTTCAGGTATCTCGCCATCCGTGAGCAACGCTTCCTTAGGGCAGGGTATGCCAGCGTCGCGCAGCAGTTGCTTTGCCTCATGTTCATTTAATCTACCGGGCGGCAGGATATCGCCTCCATGCTGCATAGAATGAATGCCGGGCGGCCTATCTAAAGATTGGGTTTACTCGGGTATAGCCCGGAAGACTGACAGCATGGCCGGCTTCCCCTCGTACTCTATCACCCGGGTGGCGGACTCGATGTCCCGGAGGGTGCCATCCTTGCATTTGACCTTGTACGTGACAATAGAGGGAATATCCTCTCCTGCAACGACTCGCGCGTATCGCTGCTCCGCCTTCGCCACGCCTTCATCGGTGAGCAGACTGGATAGCTTCATGCCGATGAGCTCCTCCGCGGTATAACCGGACAGCGACGTCTGGCCCGCCGCATATTTAATCTTACCGTCCTGGACAACGGCGATGGTGTCATATATCTCGCTGAGCAGCATGCGGAACATCGCGTTCTCCCGCTGCATCTTCGCCTCGATTTTCTTCCGGACGGTGATGTCGGTGCCCGTCATAATGTAGCGCTCGATGTCACCGTCGTCCCGAAGGAGGCCCACGCTCATCATGAAGTCGAAGGATTTGCCGTCCCGGCGCTGCAGTTGTACTTCAACGTTTTCCACGCCGCCGTCCCGAGCGCGGCCCATGAGGTCGTTGAGCTGGGCGGTGCTGGTGAACACGGTGGCGATGTCTACGCCGAGGAGCTGCTCTTTTTTTGCATAGCCCAGGGTGTCGATGAATGCCATGTTGCAGTTTTGGATGACGCCGTCCGGGGCTACCAGGCAGGCGGGATTTCGGCTCTGCTCGAATGTCTCGCGGTATTCTCCTCCCTGTATCTCGGCGAGGAATTCTATCTGTTTGAACAGGTCGTCGAGGTCCAGCTGCTCGATGAAGGCACCGCGGCGCTCCCGGCGGATGTTGGCCATGTGCAGCCGGATGGCCTCCTTGCAGAATTCCGCGATGCTGGAGTAACCGAGCCGGGGGTTACCCTTGATGTTGTGGCGGAGCTCGTCATGCAGCGGCTGAGGAACCGAAATAGTGCTGTACTGTGACATCATGTACATATGCGAAATGGATATATAAATTATACATTCGTGGTCGTGCGCCTCGGCGACCAGTGAATCCTCAACATTTAATAAACGACGGCAGATATACCCCTGATGTATCTTACAACCGAGCAGGAACGGATGCTGGACGGCGACGCAGGCGAGGTGACCGCGCGGCTCATGCGACTGCTGGTCCGGCTCGGCGACGTCTACGGCGCCGACAAAATGATTCCCGTGGAATCCGTGCAGGTCTCCGGTGTCTCCTACAAGTCCATCGGCGACCCCGGCCTGGCCTTCCTGCAGGACTTCGCAGATAAGGGAGCAACGGTTAAAACCCTGACGTTTCTCAACCCCGCGGGCATGGACCTGGAGAACTGGGAAAAACTGGGCATCCCCCGCACGTTTGCCGAGAAACAGCAGGCCATCATCGCCGCGTTCAAGCAAATGGGCATCGTGGTGACCGCGACCTGCACGCCCTACCTGGCCGGCAACCTGCCGCGCTTCCGGGAGCACATCGCCTGGGCGGAATCCTCCGCGGTGTCCTTCGCCAACAGCGTCATCGGGGCACGCACCAACCGGGAGGGTGGACCGTCAGCGCTGGCTGCGGCCATCACTGGCCTGACGCCAAACTACGGGCTGCATCTCGACGAGAACAGGCAGCCGGACTACGTCATCCAGGTCGACGCCGAGCTTGAATACACGGCCGACTTTGGCGCCCTCGGGCATTACGTGGGCAAGACAGTGAAAAACAAGATTCCCTACTTCCAGGGCATCACGCACGCGAACACGGACAATCTCAAGGGCCTCGGCGCGGCCATGGCGGCCTCCGGCGCAGTGGCACTGTATCACGTCGACGGCATGACGCCCGAGGCGGACGATGCGGACACGGAAGGCCTGGAGACCATCCACGTCGGCGAGGTGGAACTCGAGGAGACCTATGAGGCATTGAATACAGGCGAGACGCCGGACGTCGTCATCGCCGGCTGCCCGCATGCATCGCTGCGAGAAATCATCGAGATAACCCGGGCCGTCGAGGGCAAGACGCTCAAGCGGGAGCTCTGGATATGTACGTCGCGTTCGACCAAGGAGGTGGCGGAGCGCATGGGCCTCGACGACATCATCGAAGAAGCAGGTGGACACATCGTCGCGGATACCTGCATGGTGGTCTCCCCCATCGAGGATATGTTCAAGACCACGGCGGTCAACTCCGGCAAGGCTGCTACCTATCTGCCAGGCTTCTGCCAGCAAAAAGTCGTGTTCAACAACATCAGAAAACTCCTGGAGGAAGCATGAAAGCGAGAACCATCAACCCGGGGAGCGCATCAGGCGAAGCGCTCGTATCGCATGAACCCATCGGGTTCTACGGCGGCGTTGACCCTGAAACGGGCATCGTTATCGAGAAAGGCCACGAGCTCGAGGGGGAATGCGTCACCGGCAGGATACTCGTGTTCCCCTGCGGGAAGGGCTCCACGGTGGGCTCCTACGTCATCTATGGCCTGCAGAAGAATGGCGTGGGCCCCGCCGCGATCATCAACGAGGAAACCGAGACCATCGTGGCTACGGGCGCCATCCTGGCCGGCATCCCCTGCGTGGACCATGTCGACCTGGCCGGCATCGAGACCGGCGACAGATTGCAGGTTGAGGCAGGGGAAACCACCGCCACGGTGGAGCGGCAATGATCGCCGTCAAACTCGGCGGCTCCGTCATCACCGACAAGCGAGAGGAATGCTGCTACCGCCAGAGCACGACGGAACGGCTCGCCTGCGAGATGGCCAGCATCGACGAGTCGCTCCTCGTGGTCCACGGCGCCGGCTCCTACGGGCATCCCCAGGCAGAGCGGTATAGCCTGCAATACGGCGGCGGCCCCGACGTACAGGAAGGCATAGCGGTAACCCATGCCGCTGTGCGCAGGCTCAACCTTCGCGTGCTGGAAGCGATGCATCAGGCCGGTCTGACCGCGGTGTCACTGCCACCGTTTCCCTCGCTGGACAAGGAATACGATGAAAAAGCACGACAAATCGTGGCAGCGGAATTGACCCTGGTGACATTCGGCGACGTGCTCATCGAGCCCGCGGTCGCCATCGTATCCGGCGACGTGCTCCTGCAGCGGTTGAGCGGGACGCTGTCCGCCCGGCTGGCCGTCTTCGTGACCAACGTGGACGGCATCTACCGCGATCCAGAGCAGCCGGAG
This sequence comes from Thermoplasmatota archaeon, assembly GCA_049975285.1. Lineage (GTDB taxonomy): Archaea > Thermoplasmatota > E2 > UBA202 > DSCA01 > CAZESS01. The sequence goes on along the minus strand of JBNGDQ010000041.1, from coordinate 2,639 downwards.
ACATTGATAGAGCGATGCACCCCTGGGGATCTCGACGAGGCATTGTTCGGCGGCGTGGATGGCTCCGATGTCACCGCGGGCATGGCGGGCAAGGTGAAAGCTATAAAGGAGATGGCATATTCCGGTATTGACGTCGCCGTCATCAACGGCACCATTGCAGGGCGACTCGAGCAGGCGCTCCACGGCAACGTCACCGGCACAGTGGTGAGCATCCATGAATAAACGAAAGCAGGATCATATCGACATCTCAAAGAAAGAGGACGTCGCCTCCAGCTACAACTACTGGGACGACGTTCACCTCGTCCACGATGCGCTCCCCGAGATAGATATGGATGAGATAGACACCACGTGGCGGGCGTTCGGCGCCGAGATGAATGCACCCGTCATCATCGCCGGGATGACCGGCGGCTGCGCGGATGCAACCGAGCTGAACCGCCGCTTGGCCGAGCTGGCCGAACGATACAACATTGGTATGGGTGTCGGCTCTCAGCGCGTGGCTCTCGAGGACGAGGCAGCCGTGGAGAGCTACGACGTCATCACCGACTATGACATTCCCCTCGTCATCGCCAACATCGGCGCGCCGCAGCTCCTCGAATGGACCGATGCAACAGAGAAGGCCGCCCGGGCGATAGATATGATCAACGCGAACGTGCTGGCCGTCCACCTCAACTTTTTGCAGGAATGCATCCAGGTGGAAGGCGACCGCCACGCGCGGGGCGTCCTCGACGAGTTGCAGCAGCTTGCAGCGTCGCTGTCAACTCCCGTGCTGGTGAAGGAGACCGGCGCCGGCATCTCACGGGACGTCGCCCTGCGGCTCTGCGAGACCGATATAGCCGGTATCGACGTCGGCGGGATGAGCGGAACGTCCTTCGCGGCCATCGAGGCACATCGAGCCAGGGAACGCGGCGACCGGGTGCAGGAGCACCTCGGGCATCTCTTCCGGGACTGGGGCATCCCGACACCCCTGTCAGTGATGGAAGTAGCTGATGTCTGCCGGGATACCGGCATGGTCATCATCGCGACAGGCGGCATCCGGACCGGTCTTGACGTGGCGAGAGGCATCGCCCTGGGCGCCGACGCTGCCGGCATGGCAGCCGCCTTCCTCGCTGACAATGCAGACGAGATGTATGAGACAGTCATCCAGGCACTCCGGACTGCCATGTTTCTCACTGGATGCCGCACCCTCGACGAGCTACGGGAGGCAGACGTATGGATGAGCTAACAGCGTGGCGAGAAAAAATCGATGCGGCCATCGCCGCGGAGATAGCCAACGATGAACCCCTTCGGCTCTACCAGGCAGTCCGGCATCTCCCTGAGGCGGGCGGCAAACGACTCCGACCCCTCATCGCCATGCTCGCCTGCCAAGCAGTGGGCGGCATCCCTGACGATGCTGTTCCGTATGGCGCGGCTCTGGAAATCCTGCACACGTTCACCCTCGTGCACGACGACATCATGGACGACGACGACACCCGCCGGGGACGACCATCCGTCCACCGGGAGTTTGATGAAGCGACAGCCATCCTGGCCGGTGATACCCTGTTCGCGATGGCTTTCGAGATAGCTACAGCTGGACGGCTGCCCGCCACAGTGGAGCGAACGCTGGCCCACAACATCGCCATCATGGCCCGGGAGATATGCGAGGGACAACAGCTCGACATGAGCTTCGAGGAGCGCGACACGGTGAACCGGGACATGTTCCTCACCATGATAGAGAAAAAGACAGCGAAGCTGTTCGAGCACGCAGCGCTGGGCGGCGCCATCATCGGTGACGGCAGCCCTGAAGAGCAGGAGACGCTGCGCCGGTATGGTCACGCATTGGGCATGGCCTTCCAGGTATGGGATGACTGCCTGGACGTCATCGGCGTGGACATCGGCAAGCCGGTGGGCAGCGACATCCGGGAGGGAAAAAAGACGTTGATGTATATCCATGCCCGGGAGCATGCTGACAGCGATGCCTGGCTGCAGCAGTACGGCAAGAGCGGCGCATCGCGAGAGGACATCGAGGGGATCATCCAGGCGTTTCGGGAGAGCGGCGCGATTGATGCAGCCATGGAGACGGCGAAGCGGTACGCGGATGAGGCAGCTCGATGCCTCGAGGTGCTGCCGGAGAGCGACGCTCGCCGTCAGCTGGCGGAGCTGGCCTCCTTCGCGGTGACCCGGGGCACATAGGGAGCGTAATGGTTTTATGCCGGCAGCCGTATAGCATGCATGAAACAGATGCTGGTGGCCTCAATGCTGCTTTGCATGGCGTTTTTTCCTGCAGTCGTTGGACATGAGGATACAGGTGACGACTGGGTTGCTATTTCCCGCCCAGTGAACGGCCTCTTCCTGTTCGACCTGCGGGTGCTGCCGCTGGCCGGGCAAATCGTTCTGGGGCCAGTGACCGTGACAGCTGAGGCATCTCCCAGCATTGACCGGGTTGTATTTCTCGTGCCGCCCAAGGTGGGCTGCCGCCCCTGGGAGGTCGGCAACGTCACTGAAGAGCCATACAGTTTTCTCTGGCAGGGCAGCAACGGGGCGATACAGGACACCGGCCTGGCCACCCTCATCGCCTGGGGGTTCAACGGCACAGTGAAGGTAGCCGAGGATACCATCTTATTGCTCCGCTTCGCCGCCTAAGGGAAGCAAAACTTAAAAGA
>JBNGDQ010000040.1:0-10582 GCA_049975285.1 Thermoplasmatota archaeon | reverse complement strand
GCCTGGCAGGACCCCGCCAAGTACTCGTTCGCCGTCGGCGGCAAGGATGGCATTCCGTACCCGGTCAACCGCCGGGCCATGGACGAGGCCACCATGCTTATCCAGGAGGGCATCGAGGAAGCCTCCGTCGGTAAGAAAGACAAGCTTCGCGCCATCGAGCGGCTGCATTCCCTGGTACCATAGAATCCCTTTAGAAAAGGTGTTTCATCCCCAAAACTATATCTAACCGGTGCTCAATACCAATCGCATGAAGGCAAAGATACCAGTTGTCGCGGCCATGTCGCTCGTAGCCATCTCTGCATTCGGTGGCTGCCTCGACGGCGGCGACGGCGGCACTAGCACGGCGATTATCGAGACCACCAAGGGCACCATCACCGTGGAGCTGTACGACGACAAGATGCCCAAGACCACGGATAACTTCAAAAAACTCGCCAACGACGGCTTCTACGACGGACTGGTGTTCCACCGGGTGATAGATACCTTTATGATACAGGGCGGTGGGTTCTGGCCGAACGGTACACAGAAACAGAGCCCATACGGGCCAATAGACCTGGAGACCCATCCCGATGCCACGCACGTCGACGGCGCCATATCCATGGCGCGAACGAACGATCCCAACAGTGCCACCAGCCAGTTCTTCATTTGTGATGGCGCAGAACACGGCCTCGATGGACAGTATGCTGCTTTCGGCAAGGTCATCGACGGTATTGATGTGGTTCGGGACATCGCATCGGTCCAGACTACCACAAAATATGGCAATATGGCTGACTGGCCAGTTAATGACATCGTCATTGAGAGCATCACCATCCAATAGCCATTCCTGAGGCGTGAAAAATTTATTATATTGTTCGCGCATAAAAGTATATGAGATTCGGAAAGGTGATTGTCCTTCTTTCACTACTTGTAATGCTGCTGCCGGCTGCCAGTGCCTGCTTCGTTCAGTCAGATTTGACGGCGAACGTCGGCCAACCGCAGCCCGTTCCGTCCATGGATGGCGGCTCAGTTACCCTTGAAGCAAACGTTACGTTTTCCTGGGGCTTCGGAGCCTTCCTGCCGCTGGCGACCACGATACGGCTGGACGTACAGGATACCCCGGAATGGCTCACGGTCAACCTGGACCAGAACCAGCTCTCGATAACGCCGCAGGGCTTCTTCGGCGGTGACATCAGTCAATCCGTCTTCATGACCATGTCCTCGGTGCAGGAGACCGCCGCGGGCCGCTATGACTCCTTTACGCTGTCCCTGGAGACAGCTGGCAATCTCCTCATCCAGGAGGCCTCCTACAATGAGACGATACAGGTCGAGCAGGCATTCGTCAACAACAACATCAGCGCCGAGCTGTCCTCCCGCAGCATACGCCTCATGAAGGGAGAACAGCAGAAGGTGAACCTCAACTTGACCAATCACTGCAACGGGGAGGTCGCCGTGCAGGTGGAAATCATGAATCTCTCCCAGGCATGGGAGGTCTCATCCACTTCTCCCTACTTTGGGAGCACCCTGTACATCTCATCCAGATACGAGGGCGATGACACTGCACAGCTCCCCCTCACGTTCGAGTCCAAGGAAGCCACGACTGAGGAGATATGGCTGAAGATAACCTACTCGTCCACTGACGACCCCGGGCAGGAATACTCGTTCACCCGGCCCATGTCCCTCCGGGCGGACACCGAAGGTATCTCAGTCGGGACCATTGCAACCGTCGTCGTGGGTATCCTGGTCATCCTGGTCATCATCGCCGTCGTCTGGCGGAAATACCGGCTGGGATAACGTTTTTAATCGCCTCCCGGCTTAGACAGCATGATATCCCCGCTCATCAGGCAGCATGAACGCTACCGTTTCTCCGGCATAAACCTCATCGCCTCCGAAAATCGCATGACCAGGTCAGCCCGCATGGCCATGTCCTCCGACCTAGCCGGTCGATACGGCGAGGAATGGTACGGCGGCTACCGCTATGCCGCGGAGCTCATCGCTGAAGTAGAACAACTGGCCAGAGAGGTCTTCCAGGCCCGGCATGCATTCGTTACCCCGCTCTCCGGGAACCTGTGCGACCTCGCGGCTCTCTTCTCGTTCACCGAGCACGGAGACGCCATCGCCGCTGTCCCCAAGGAGCAGGGTGGCTACCCGCTCGGTTACCACAAGTTCGGCCGACGGATGCTGCCCCTGCCCATGCAGGACTACGATATCCAGGTCGAAGAAGCCCAGGAATTGATCGCGAGAGAGCAACCCGCGATGACCATGCTCGGCGCCTCCACCATCCTGTTCCCCCATCCCGTCGCCTCGCTGGAGGATGCAGGGCAGGACACGCTGCTGTACGACGCCTCCCACGTCCTTGGTCTCATCGCCGGCGGCACGTTCCAGCAGCCACTCCAGGAGGGTGCCGACGTCATGATCGGCTCCACACACAAGTCATTCCCCGGGCCCCAGGGAGGCATCGCGCTGACCAACTCGGATGAACATGCAGAGGCGCTGACCGAGATGCTCGAATTCGACTTTGAGGGCGGCATCGGCCTCGTGGATAATCCACATCTCCACCGGATCGCCGCGCTCGGCGTAACCCTGGAGGAGATGCGTGACCATGGCGCCACGTATGCCCGACAGGTCGTCGCCAACGCTCAAGCCCTGGCAGGAGCGCTGCACGACCATGGCATGCCCGTCCGATATGCCGACCGGGGGTACACCGTCTCGCACCAGGTGCTCCTGTCACTGCCTTCCGGCGAGGCGAGGCAGCTCTGCCGGACGCTTGAACAGCAGCACATCTTCATCGACATCTCCGGCCGCATCGGCGTGGCGGAGGCCACCCACGTGGGCATGCAAGAAGACGAGATGGAGACCATCGCCCGGCTCATAAACGCTGCAGCACAGGGCGAGCAGGTCCGCGATGATGTGGCAGCCCTTGCCTCACGATTTTATCCCGGCGAGGCGCAAGCCATATAAGGCGTGACGTGCTGCCATCTGTATGCTGTCCGACAGCCAGCGTGAGCGCTACGCCCGCCAGATTGCTATGTCCTGTCTGAGCGAGGCGAAGCAGGCGCAGTTGCTGGATGGCACCGCCGCCATCGTTGGTCTCGGTGGCCTCGGCTCCGCTGCATCGCTGTATCTTGCTGCGGCCGGCGTCGGTCATTTCATCCTGGTTGACGACGACGTCGTGGAGCTGTCCAACCTCAACCGGCAGGTGCTCTACCGCGACGCGGACCTGGGTCATCCAAAGGTCGAACGAGCCGCTATAGCGCTCACCAGACTGAATCCCAACATCGAGGTGACATGCCGGCAGAATCACCTCCAGGAAGACAACGCCGCGGAGCTGCTGGCAGATGCAGACGTTCTCCTCGACTGCCTGGACAGCTTCGCCGCCCGCTATATCCTCAACGATGCCGCGCTGCGTCTCCAGCGCCCACTGGTTCACGGTGCCGTCAGCGAGCTCCACGGACAGGCCATGACCATCATGCCGGGTAGCAGCGCCTGCCTGCGCTGCGTGTTCCCTCGTTCCCCGCCAGAGCAGCAGACGCCCGTGCTTGGCAGCGTCGTCGGCACCATTGGCACTGTGCAGGCGACGGAGGCCATCAAATACCTAGCGGGTATATCCCCGTTGCTGGTGGGTACCTTGTTTGTGTACGATGCCGGCTGTCTCGATGCTGACCACATCACGGTGGAGCGAAAACCTGATTGCCCGGCGTGTGGAGGCCCGCCATGAAGACCACGGTCACCTTTTTCGCCGCGCATCGGAAAGCCGTGGGAGAACGCCGCATTACCATGGACATCGAGCCGGGTACCACGGTCGAGGAGTTGCTCGACATGCTCGTGGAGCGCTATCCAGACCTGGGGGAGCTTCGCTCGACCACCGTCATATCTCGCAATCACCGCGTGGTGGATGGCAGTGACACCCTGGAGGACGGCGACGAGGTAGCGCTGCTGTCACCAGTGGGTGGTGGATGACATACTCCACTTTATTTCAGTAGAAGGAGGAATGGGAAGGGATAGGCAGAGAAAAAGAGTGTTTTTAGGAGGGGATGGGATGCACTCTAACAACTACCAGCCTATCCTTCCCGTAATAAGTATAGGTCTTCGTCATATATGTACCTTTCGGATTATTTTATAATATCGTATTAGGTTTCGATGTAGCCTTCGACAGCCCGCCCATGTGAGGGGCTAAATTTTATAAACAAAAACATCTTTCCGTATAAGTAAGGTGATATCATGGACAAACGGGATAAAATCGTTGTTGCTGCAGGTGTCGTTATCGTTATAATCGCGCTTATCGGCGTGGTGTATCAGGAGGAGGATGTGTCATCGGCGGAGACAATGGAAAAACAGTACGCCTTCAATGTCAACTGGGATAAAAAAACTGTTACCCTTCCCGGGGAGGGACAGGTCTCCACGGGGGGAACCAGCACGGAGAACTTTTCTATCTCCCACCGGGGGCTGGGCACCGTCACGGTCACCCTCGACTGGTCGGATGACCGGGCAACCGGTTTCATTATTCCCTGGAACTGGTCTGATATGCTCTCCCTGCAGGTGTCTGCACCCTCCGGTGTAAGCTTTTCTGGTTCCAGCAGCGCCAGTGGCTACAGTGGACCGCAGACCGTCATGGCTACCATCGGCGACAAGCCAGAGTCGGTGCAGCTCAATGCATCCAACATGAGCGCGGCGGAGGAGATAGTGGAAGATCGATATATGAGCAGCACGGGTACCGGCGACTGGACGGCCACCGTGGGCATCGAGACCAAGCCATTCCTGCTGGATCGGGGCAACGAGTACACTGTAACCCTAGAGTATACCTACTACGAGTATAGCATCAAAAAGGTCGAGATCAGCTGATACGGTAGCGGAGAAACGCGGCGATGCCTCCGAGAGCGGTGAGTTTTTCCCCGCTTTCGTGGATGTCGCTGATAGCATGCACTTCGGCTCCCATCTGCTCTGCTTTTTCCAGGAGTTCTTCTTTTTCATGCAGAAGATTTGATGCTACGAGCACTCGCTCTGCCGCACCGAGCTCTATGGCTCGGGTTACTTCGTCTTCACCATAGGTGGCCGGTTCGTCTTTCGCTATCGCCTGCAGAAGCTCTTCCACCTGCCGGGATTCCCGGGCCAGCGTCGAGGCCTCCACGATGCGCTCCACGATACCCCGGTTCATGGCCTCCTTGACGCCTGCCATGCCTGCATGCCCGATGGTTTCCATGATGTATCGGCCCATCTCGCCTCTGTTCTGGGCAAAGGACAGAAAGCTTTCCTTGGCGAATCCGGGGCCCACGATGACCAACGGTAAATCATACTGCTGGAGCGTGGCGTAGATGTCGCCGTAGTATTGCTGCTCGGTGTTTTCACTCTCGTATTGCTTGCCGCTCCGCCCCGACGTGATGTGGGCTTTTTCCTCCACGCCATACTGGTGGATGAGGGCAATGGTGGCCTCCTCGTCGTCCATGGCCAGGACCACGATGCTCGGCTGCTTGCTTGCCTCGACCGCCTTTTTCAGTCGCTTGAGATGCGATGGCCCCCACTCCTTCTGGATGGTCAGTGTGCTCCCCGAGGTGACGTTGAATGCGTGATGCTTCCCCAGGTCCTGTGGTCCCTCCACGATGACGCCCTGAATGCGCAGCCGGTCGGAAAACCGCTGGAAACCGACATCGGTGACCTCGAGTGTCAGGTACATGCCCTCTTTTTCTCCCTTCCCGGCCCGGGTTTTCCCCTGCGGCTCCTGGCTCGTCCGATGCGTGAACGAGGCGGCATGGTCGCCGGGCTCCAGCAGATTGTACAGATGCCAGCAGTCATCCGTGGACTGTATCCGCACCTTGATGACGCCCTCATCGCGGTCCTGGCTGAGAATCTTCATCGATCCTCCCGCATCCTGACGTCGCCGGGCGGCAACTGCTGCTGCAGGGTTTCAACATCGGCGCCGAACCGCTCCGCCAGCTTCCGCGCTGCCTCGTTTTTGTTCACGGTACCCGGCTCGATAATCAACACCTGGTCAGCCTGCGCCTTTACCGCCTGCGGCGGTCCCACCATCACCTTGCGTGCATCCATCACCGAGACGATGCCGACGGCGAGCCGCAGCGGGCATTTCACGTAGGTCCGTTTTCCCCGGATGACGAAGGCACCCGTCGGCAGATGCTCCCCTGATTCCGGGGTCTTCGACACCTGCTCCGGCGTGACCCAGTAGGCGCGTCCACTGGCATACTGCTTCCAGGCGGAGGAATGCGACACGGCAAACTGGCAGGCTTCCTCCAGCGTTTTCTCCGTTATCGCTCGTCTGTCCCCGGCGGGGCCCTGGGCCTTGACCACGCAGGAGGGAGCCCCGTGCACGTCGGCATGCACGTAGCGGTCATTGCTCTCCAGGTGTTTTTTTACTACTTCCTCGTTGGAGGCAGCATCTCGCCCGCAGATGACGAGGTTCCCCTCGGAGGAGAGACACCAGCGGTAGTCCTCGAACCAGAAGGTCGGCTGAGCGGTTTCCTCTTTTTCTTCCTCCTCCGATATCTCCTCCCGTGCAAGCGTGCGCCGGGTCACCTCCATGGCCTCCCGGGCACCCTCAATTTTTTCCCGTATCTTTTTCTCCTGTTCATAGTAGGCATTCGCGTTCTGCGGCACGTTCTTCTGTACATCCAGCCTGACCTCCACCTTTTCGCCCTGAAAGGAAAGTATCGCTGTCACCCAGGGATAGGAGTAACTCCATACCACGTCGCCGTCATATGTGTCACCTCTCTTCGCAGCGGCGATGAGCCCCTCACAGGTCTGATAATTCGTATAGATGGCGTCACCGCGCTGCCGCGCCATGGTCATCTCCTCCTGAAACGTCTCGATGGCGTTTCGCTGCTGCTCGATACGCCGCTGCAGCTTCTCCCGTTCAACCCTGCCTGCCGTCTCCTCCTCGGGCTCCTGGAGCTGCTGATAGAAGACATCGAGCGCCCGGTTGAACGAGTCAAACCGCTGCAGCTGTCCCTCCTGATGAATGGAGAGCGGGACGGGCAGCACGTCAGCCGCACCGTTACCTGTCAGGATGACCGGGTCGAACCGTCGTTCCCGGAACCGGTCGAGCAGCGCCTCCAGTGCCTCATATAACCTCTGCACGCCGTCGTCGCTTAGTCCAGCCGCGGATGCATGCTTGTCCACGTCGGCCTGCCGGCAGACCTCCTCGCTCCACTTACCCGGGACGTTGCCGTCGATGACCAGCGTGCGAACCACGTCGCTGCTGCTCTGGTTCAATATGTCTCGGAAATCGGACAGCTGCAGACCAAATGGGTTGCATCGTTCCGGCGGAAACGTATAGCTACGCCGGGGACGTAGCTCCCGCTGTGACCACGACTGCTCATGCAGTGGCAGCATGATGTCCCTGTTCTCGTCCAGCAGCACCACGTTTCCCTCAGAGAATAACTCGGCCACCAGGCTATAGCCGTTGCTGAACCGCATGACCACCACCCGGTCAAACTCGTGCTGCGCTATCGAGACCAGCCGCTGGTTGCCGATGTACTTGCGCAGCGTCATAGCAAACGTCGGGGGATGACGCTCCGTGGACTCCCGGTGCTCGGTGAGGCACAGCCAGCGTCCACTGTGTATCAGCAGCTCATGTACACCGTCTTGCTTGATGCGCAGGATGACCCGGTCATGGTCCTGATATGCCTTGCCCATCCAGCCGCCCTCCAGCTCTTCCAGCTCCGCTACGGCGGCCCGGATGTCAAAGCTATCCATTCGTTCCTTCACAGGCCTCAATGCCCTGCCCCCTTAAATTTTTTTATATGCCGTCGTTATCCTGCTATGGCATCAATGACTGAGCTCTCCCGCCGGGTGGCATCATTCGTGGATGAACGAGACTGGGACCAGTTCCATACGCCCAAGGATGTGGCGGTCTCACTGTCCATCGAGGCAGCGGAGCTCCTCGAGCAGTTTCAATGGCGGACCCCTCAGGAGATAGAATCGCTGCTTACTGACGATGGATACCGTCAGGCGATACGGGATGAGATCGCTGACATCCTGCTCTACCTGGTTATCATCGCCCGGCGTCTCGACGTCGACCTCGTCCAGGCAGCCCTCGACAAGCTTGAACGGAATCGGGAACGCTACCCGCCGCAGGAATACCGGGGACGAGCTCACCCGGAATAGCGGTGCTGGCAGTCCCGGCAGAAAAACGTGATCCGGTCAAAGCTGCCCATCTTTTTCCGGGTTACCTGGGCGCCGCATGTCGGGCATATAGCCTGCCGGTATATCGTCCATTCCCGCTGTCGGTCGGCCCGCTTGTCCCGGTACCACGCGCCGGCGAGCTCCACCGCGGCATCGATTATGGCTGTCGCTTTTTCTCTATCGATGGCTGATGCAGGTGAGGCGGGATGAACCTGGGTGGTAAACAGCACCTCGTTTTTGAGGATGTTGCCGATACCGCCGAATATATCCTGGTCGAGCAGCACGTCGGCGATGATGCGGTCATCGGTATGCATGGCCTGCAGGGCTCGCTTGTAGTCAAATTGGTCGGATAGTACGTCCCCTTCTGGGTCGTCGTAGCCAGCGAGTTCTTCGCTGCCTGAATGCAGAATCTTGACAGAGCAACTGTAGAAGTGCAGGTCGTCGCGGCTGCAGTACAGGGAGAGCCGCTCGTCCAGATCGCGCTGCTTGTTGACCCGGTAGGAGCCATACATCAAGAAGTGTATCACTGCCGTGGCCACGCCGGTTTCCATGAACAGCCGTTTTTTTACCGCTCGAACGCTCGCGATGCGTGCTCCCTGCAGCAGCTCCTTCGGTTGATGTGCGTTTCCTGCCGCATGCTCGATGGTCTGACCGGCAAAGATGTGTAATCTGTCTGCTATCCGGTGGATGGAGGGGCCTTCCATGGAGCGCCAACCGTGTTTGTTATTTGAACGCTTTGGACTTTCTTGCGGTCTTCCCTCCGACGGAAAGAGAAAGTTTTATATACGCTTAAAGTCATACTATGATAGCAAAATGTTAGCATAAAAGGAGTGGCTGTATGAAACTGAGAAGCGTGGCCGACCTGGACCTCATCGACACAGTCCTCTTAGTGCTAGCGATATCCTACTTCGTGGCACTCATCGCCCGCCCTAGTCTATACGCTGATTTCGACCCTCTCCTGTCCGCGGTATTTCTCAGCTTCTTTGGCGTCATGCTCACTGCCAGCGTGTTCCTCAACATTTCAGCTGTATACTTTGTAATGTCCATCGGCTACATTTATGGGTTCATCATCTCTTGGACTGGTTTTCTCACGTGGAACGTTCCCTACGATCCCGGCATGGCAGCAGCCTCCATGGCACTCATCGACTTCTTCATCGCCAGCCTCCTCATGTACAAGGCAATCCGGACGAGTACATTAGCCGCATCGATGCGCTATACCCGATCCGAGCAGGAGACGATGCGATGAGACAGACACGCCGCAACAGGCTACATCTGTTCGGTGTTTGTTTCAAAATCTTTATAGTACATGACCCCGTATTAATCGCTACGATGTGCCCTCATCGGGCGCTTCCCGCATGAATCACCACCGGGGGACGGGCCTCCATCCCCCCATTTTTTATCCACTATTGCTCCTCGGTTGGCTACATTACGGGGTCAACTGCAATCAGGCATTTTAGCATCTGAACAGGCGTATGATCATTTGTGTTGCCAGGATGGGACAGAAAACGTTTAGTAGAACCGGAGGTTATATTATGTGGAGGTAAAAAATGAGGAAACACATGCTGTACGGGTTTACCTGTATGGTGACAGCTGCTATGTTGCTATCTTCGTTTGCCGGCATCGGGGCTCTCGAGCCGGAGCGTAATACTGCATGCCTTGAAACCGGAACGCTACATTCCATACAACCAGAATCTGGTGTGGCCGCGAGTATACCTGAACCGTATCTGGATACTCTTCATGCAGATTATGAAGACATTTTTACAGCACCCTTCGATTACGTGGACAATGATACATTCTGGGACGTCGACCCTGGAGAAACAGAGAAGTGGAGCAATATTTCATATGCCGATGATACAGGGCTGTGCAGGCTCAATGTGAGCGCGGTAGACGTATCCGAGTGGGGTGAGGCAGGAGCCTTTGCCGCTGTTGGAGGAACAACCATGGCATCCCGCACCTATGAGAAGCCAACGGCCGAGTTCTTCTTTTCAGGTGTCTTTAAACTGTTTGACGATATCCAGCTGGCCAGCAAAACCCAAATCACGGCGTATTATTTTTATTATGAGGACGACGAGATTCTCAATGCAGGGGAGCTGCAGCAGTGGCGACAGGATACGGACTCTGATGAATACACGATTGACTATACAGAAAATCCGCTGTCCGTAGAGCTAGATGCATATAGAAGCGGAGAGACCTATACACTGGTGATATTATTCGAGGCCTACATAGAGGCGACGGGCGGCTCAGGTACATGTTACATCGATGCATGCAACGCCAGTATAGGGCGACAGATAACGGTAGATAAAATCAGGCTGTACGATGCCTGTGAATGGGGAGCAGACCTTGAAGTCTCGGAGTATTCACTTGACTGGAGCGAGGTGAGGCCGGGTTCCATGCACAATGGATCTATCCGTCTCCGCAATGCTGGCACGCACTGCTCACGTCTCGACTGGGAGGTCATTGCCTGGCCTGACTGGGG
>JBNGDQ010000039.1:10381-10732 GCA_049975285.1 Thermoplasmatota archaeon | reverse complement strand
TCCCCAGCGGAAGCCAATACAGCGACTCCATTGATGCCGAAACTATGTCCATGGGCACCATCGAGTATAGCTCTGAAAACGCCTACTTCGTGGATCAGACCTACATCTATGAAGGCGGCGCCGTGATATTGAACCAGTCACAGGGCCAGGCGGTCATCTCTGCGCCTTCACTCTCCATACAAAACGTTACCGAGAGCGGCAATCCGGTGCACGTGTGCAGCCTAACCCTCGTCGACGTATACGGACTGACCGGGAAAACCAGCGTCAGCGGCTACGGCACCTATTCCATCAAAACAAATTATTCCTCCATGCAGGAGGACAGCGCCAATTCCTCCACGCTCACCATCAATA
>JBNGDQ010000039.1:7682-10371 GCA_049975285.1 Thermoplasmatota archaeon | reverse complement strand
GCTCAACCGGTCCGGCATCACTAACTTCACCGTTCAAGGCAACCGAAGCCAAAATTATGTGGCTATAACTCTCACTGGGCCTGGGCCACAGACTGACGATAGCTATGACATCAAGCTCACCGTGACAAAGGTGACCATCATTGCCCAGGTCGGTCCTGGCTGGGTGAGCTAACCTTCACCGTCATCGACGGCGGCGCTCTGCCGTTGTCCCTGCTGCCGCTTGCGGGGCACCTTGCTCGTAGCGCGTTCTGACTCCAGGTCGACTTTGCTGACCACGGAGGGCTGCAGTGTTTCCAGCTTTTTCATCAGCCCTTCCTTTTTGGTGCCGACGAGCACGTTGTCCAGGACGTCCTTCAGTGTCTCCACGGGGATGATTTCTATCTGGTCCTTGTATTTATCCTCGATGAGGACATCCTGCATGTTGGCTTTCGGGATGAGTACTTTTTTCAGGCCGACCTTGGCGGCTGCCTCTATCTTGGCGGTGACCCCGCCCACGGGGAGCACGGCACCATGGACGCTCAACGACCCGGTCATGCCGATCTCCTGCGACAATGGGACGTTCTCCATAGCTGAGATCACTGCCGTTGCCACCGAAATCGAGGCTGAGTCTCCCTCCACGCCTTCATAGGTACCGACGAACTGGATGTGGATATCCCGCTTTGAGATATCCTTGCCCATGTATTTCTTGAGGATCGCGGAGACGTTCTGCACGGCTTCGCTGGCAATCTCGCCCAGACGGCCCGTGGCGATGATCTTACCCTCAGATTTCGAGCCAGCCGGGGTTACCTCAGCTACAATCGGCAATATTAGCCCGGCGAACTCACTCATGGATGGATCCGCGGACATCACCGCTAGGCCGTTCACTGTGCCGATCTCGGCGCCTGCTGTCTTGAATGACTGATAGGTCTTCTTTTTCTCCAGGTAGCGCTCCGCTACCTGTTGCTCCAGTGACGACGCGAGCTCCTTCGCCCGGACCACGTGATCCGGCGTGACGATGTCCGCCTCCTCCCGTATGGCGAGGTCGCCCGACGCGCGGACCAGCCCGCCGAGCTCTCGCAGGCGCAACGATAGTTTTCCCTTCCGGCCGGCTCGCCGCTGGGCTTCCCGGATGATTTCGGTGATAGCTGGCCGGTTGAAGTGTGGAATCTGGCCGTCCTTGGCGACCTCCTGCGCGACGAATCGGATGAGCTTCTGCCGGTTTTCATCGTTGTCCTGCATGTCGCTCTTGATGTATATCTCGTAGCCGTAGCCCCGGATGCGGCTCCGCAGGGCGGGATGCATGCCCTCCACGGCGTCCAGGTTGCCCGCGCAGACCAGGATAAAATCACATGGAACGGACTCGGTCTTCACCATGGCGCCGCTGCTCCGCTCCGACTGTCCAGTAATCTGGAATTCTTCCTCCTGGATAGCCGTCAGGAGATGCTGCTGCGATGGCAGACTCAAGGTATTGATCTCATCAATATAGAGCACGCCGCGATGTGACTTATGGATGGCGCCCGCCTCGACGCGGAGATGCGGCGGCGTCTCCAGGCCGCCAGCCTGGAAGGGATCATGCCGGACGTCGCCCAGCAGTGCGCCGCTGTGCGCCGCCGTGGCATCCACGAAGGGCGGTGAGTCGCCGTCCTCATGAGACACCAGCAGCTTGGGGACATCCTTCTCCTGCTGATTCTGCATCATGCCGCCCCTGGCGCCGATGAGATAGATCATGGCCGCGGCGATGATACCGAAGAGAGCGATGGTGAGCTCCCCGGTGACGATGGCGCCGATGATGGCACCGCCCACGATGAGCGCCAGGATAGTAGCCATCATCTGGGACTGCTGCTGTTTCCGCTTCCGGGCCTCTGCCTTCATAGAGTCCACGATGTCTTTGCCCTTGCCGGCGGGGACAATGCGAACCCGGGGCGTATTAGGATCATCATGATTAGCGTAGACAAGGATGTCCTCCAGCTCCTCCGTGGGCAGGAACTCGGTCATCGCCCGGGCTATCATGGATTTCCCGGTGCCCGGGTCCCCGATGAGCATGACATGGCGTTTCTGCCGGGCGGCCTGCCGGACCACGTCAACCGCGTGATCCTGCCCGATGACCTGCTCCATTAAGGTATCGGGTATCTCGATGCCCTCAGAGGTCTCAACATCCTGGGCTTCCATCCATTCATCTATGGGTGGAAGCTGCTCCTCCAGTTCTTCTTCTGCCACGGTTCGGACAAAACCCTCGCTTTATATAATCTTTTTGCAGTGCTTCCTGCGGCAGGCCACATTGGTTATATAGTGATTCCGGCTACGATGATGATGGCTATGGGCAGCCAGCGCTTCTGGGAGATCGACGTGGTGCGCGGGGTCGCCATCGTGATGATGATCCTCTTCCACGGGGTCTACGACCTGGATTATTTCGGCAGCGCTGGTGTTGGTGCCTCGTCGGGATTCTGGCGGAGCTTTGCGCAGGCGACGGCGACGCTGTTTCTCCTGCTCGTGGGTGTCTCGCTGACGGTGAGCTATGGCCGGGCGGTGCATCGACTCACGGGCATGGAGCTGCCGGTGAAGTATCTGCGGCGCGGGATACGTATCTTTCTCTATGGTATGGTCATTACGGCGGTGACGTGGCTGTTCTTGCCTGATGGGGTCATCCTGTTTGGGGTGCTCCACTGCATCGGTGTCTCCATCATCCTGGTGTATCCCGTGCTCCGGCATC
>JBNGDQ010000039.1:0-7582 GCA_049975285.1 Thermoplasmatota archaeon | reverse complement strand
TTATTCTTCGTCGGGGAGCGAGCCGTATGTCCGCTTCCATTTGCGGTCCACCCATTGCTGCAGCGTGTCGAGCATCTCTTCGCTGAAGTGGCGGAAGCGGCCCTGCTCGCCGATGTAGTCCTTCACGGGTATCTTCTTCTTGGGTTTATAGATGTCCGTGATGTCGCCATGTTCAGCCTCATACAGCGTCCACATGCCGCTCTGGACGGCCAGGCGTCCCATCTCGATGGTCTTTGCAGGGTCATGCCGCCAGCCAGTCGGGCAGGGAGTGAACACGTGCAGGTAGCGGAATCCCTTGGTGTCGCGGGCCTTCTCTACCTTGCGGAGGAAGTCCTTGGGGTAGGAGATGCTCGCCGTCGCCATGTAGGGAATGTCGTGGGCGCGCATGATCTCGGGCATGTTCTTCTTGTGGCGCATCTTTCCCGGTATCTTTTTGCCGACGGGCGTCGTCGTCGTGGCTGCCCCGTAGGGCGTCGAGCCACTGCGCTGGATACCCGTGTTCATGTACGCTTCGTTGTCGTAGCACACGTAGATGACGTCCTCGTTTCGCTCCGCCGCGCCTGACAGCGCCTGGATGCCGATGTCGTAGGTGCCGCCGTCGCCGGCTACGCCCAGCACGGTCGTGTGGTCGTTGCCTTTTTTGCGCAGTGCCCTGGCAACACCGGAGATGCAGGCGCCCGTGTTCTCGAATGCCTCGTGCAGGTAGGGTATCTTCCAGGCTATCTTGGGGTAGGTGCCGCCGAAGACGAGCAGACAGTTCGCTGGTGCATAGATGATGGTGTCCTCACCGAGGACTTTCATCATGTTCCGGACGACGATGGGTGCACCGCAGCCGGGGCAGGCGGTGTGGCCTTCAGTGAACAGGTTTTCCTCCGGCAGGTCCTTGATGTTCAGGCTCATGCGTCCACCCCCCGGGTGCCAATCCAGGTGACATCCTTTTCAGGTTGACCCTCCTTGGCTGCCTTGAGTGTCTTCTCGAACATGAGGCGCACGTCCTCCTTGACCACGTCGCGGCCGCCCAGGCCAGCCAGGAAGTTCACGATGGGAATGTCGTACCCGTACAGGGTATGCCGTGTTTCAATGAATGCCGGGCCGCCGCTGCTGAACGAGATCGAGCGGTCGTAGACCCCGATGGCTTCAACGTTATCAGCGACCTCTTTGAGCTCCTGGCTGGGGAACGGTCGGAAGAAGCGCAGTTTGACCAGGCCGACTTTTTTGCCTTCCTGGCGCATCTCATCCACCACATCGCGAGCGGTGCCCGTCACGGTTCCCATGGTAATGAGGACCACGTCGGCGTCGTCACATCGATATTTCTCTATCAGGCCATGGTAGTCCCGTCCGAACTCCTTCGCGAACTCGTCGTTGACATCCCGGATGACCTTCTTGGCGTTCTGCATAGTCTGCTCGTTCTGCCATCGTATCTCCTGGATGTACTCGGGTGGGGCAAACGAGCCAATTGTCATCGGATTCTGTGGGTCGAGCACTGCATCTGATTTATAGGGCGGCAGGAAGTCCGCTACCTCATCCGTGGAGGGCGCATCGACGGGTTCCACGGTATGTGACAGGATGAAGGCATCCAGTGAGGGCATCACGGGCAGCAGGACATCCTTGTGCTCGCCGATTTTGTAGGACTGGATGACCATGTCGAGTACCTCCTGGTTGTTCTCACAGTAGACCTGCAGCCATCCCGTATCCCGCTGCGGCATCGTGTCATTGTACTCGCACCAGATGCCGATGGGTGCCGCCACCGTCCGGTTGACGACGGGCATCACGATGGGCATGTGCAATGCTGCGGCCACGAAGAGCATCTCATGCATCAGGGCGAGGCCCTGCGAGGCGGTTGCAGTGAACGTTCGGGCGCCGGCTGCCTCCGCGGCGATGCAGGCTGACATGGCGGAATGCTCTGATTCCACCATGACGAACTCGGTATCCGTGAGTCCATCGTTGACAAAGGTAGAGAAATCCTCGACGATGAACGTCTGCGGGGTAATCGGATAGGCAGCCACGACATCCACGTCGCAGATGAGTCCGCCGTATGCGGCGCTGTAGTCTCCCGTGACGACCATTCGTTTACTTTCAATCTGTTGTACCATTTTATTTCACCTCTTTACCTCTCGGCTCATTTCGATGGCATCCACGGGGCATTCCTCCGCGCAGATGCCGCATCCTTTGCAGTAGTCGAAGTTGATGACGGCTTTGTCTTCATCGTTCATGGAGATACATCCCTCCGGGCAGTAGAACCAGCACTGCCGGCAGCCGATACAGGTGTCAACGTTGATGCTGGGGATGAAGGTCCGCCAGTCACCGGTCTTGTTCTTGATGAATGAACCAGGTCCGATGAGGCCAGCCTCCGTCTCTCGTGTTCCCACGGAGCCACCCAGGGGAAGCTCCTGCGCCGTCGGCATCCATTCCTCCTGCGCCACGAACTCTTTACCGCCCTGGCAGACGCCAACCTGAAGCTCATCATAGGCGCGTCGGGCTGCCTCAGCGTTCTTCCGGCCGATCTTTTCGCCCATCTTGGAGCCGAATTTCTCCATGATGGCTTCCTCGACGCTTTCGATGGAGAGCTCGCCGGTTGCCTTGGCCAGTGCCCCGAGCATGGACGTGTTGGTGATGGCCCGCCCGAGGGTGTCCAGCGCGATCGATGTGGCATCGACGGTGGCACAGTTGACCTCCCGGGACAGTGCAATCTCGCCGGGTTCCTTGTCGCTGTTGATGATGACCATCCCGTCATCCTTCAATCCCTTGAGCACGTCCACGGTGTCCAGCAGCGTTTCATCGAGCACGACCACGTAGTCGGGTTCGTAGACCTGGGTTTTTATGCGTATCTGGTCTTTGTCGACACGGCTGAAGGCCATGACCGGTGCGCCACGTCGTTCCGCCCCAAAAAACGGGAAGGAAACAGCATAGTTCCCCTCCAGTACGGCGGCGAGCGCGTAGGTCTGAGCAGCCATCTGGCCACCCTGTCCTCCTCTGCCGTGAAAACGTATTTCATACATGATTATCTAAGCCGGTAATAGAGCCAATCAATATTAATGTTATGGCCACGCGAATAAAATAGCGTCACGCTATTACGCTATTTTGTTGGAAAATCCGGTGGGAGGACAACAATAGCTCGGCCGTCCACGACCACATCGCCAGCCTGATTGACGATCAAAGTGGCAAGCCGCGCCCGGTTCTTCGCCAGGAGCGCTGCCAGGGTAACCCGTATGGTCACCGTGTCGCCTATCCGGACGGGTCTTCTAAATGAGAGCTCCAGTGACATGAGGATGGTTCCCTGCCCGGGAAACTCGCAGCCCAGCACCGCTCCGATGTAGCCACCGAGGAGCAGGCCGTGCGCTATCCGCTCCCCGAATAGGGTATCCTGCGCGTATGCATCGTCGAGATGCAATGGATTCCTGTCGCCGGTCACCTCGGCAAACCGCCGGACGGCTGCATCGGATACCGTAATGGTTTTTTCATAGGAGCTATCCAGGGGCTCCATGCAGGGAGAAAACACGGCGTGGTTTAAATATTTCTGTCCAAGCAGTTCTCGAAAATGCTTTAACGCCCTCACGCTTTCATGTCCATGAACGTGGTTGTCTCCCTCGGTGGCTCCCTGCTCTCTCCCGACGACCCGGCAATGCTCAGGCAGCTCGGCGAGCTGCTGGCCGGAGCGGCTGATGACCGTGCCCTCTACGTGGTAACCGGCGGGGGCGCGACCGCCCGGCGCTACATCCAGGCGGGACGAACCCTCGGAACCCCGGAGGCATACCTGGATGAGATGGGCATCGCCGCCACGCGGCTCAATGCCATGCTGATGGCTGCCGCCATGGGGCAAAGCATCGATATCCCGTCTACGATTGAACAGGCTGCAGCCATGACGCCGCCCGTGGTCATGGGGGGCACCGTCCCCGGGCATTCAACCGATGCGGTGGGGGCTATGCTGGCCCGCGAGGTTGCCGCTGCTCGCTTCGTCATTGCTACCAACGTGGACGGCATCTACACCGATGACCCCAGGCGCCACCCTGAAGCCATGCGGTACGACCGTATTTCCATTGCTGAGCTGCGGGGCATGATACCAGATGACTGGACAGCAGCGGGTACCAGTGCTCCCATCGATGGTATTGCCTGCCGCGTCATCGAGGAGGCATCGATTGCAACGATGGTGGTCAACGGAAGCAATCTGGAGGCGTTGGAAAACGCTATATATGGTCGCGAGTTTTATGGTACAACGATAGAGGTGTAACATGGAACGGATACCGCAGCATGACCACTGCCAGATATGCGGCAAAGCCATCCCCACCGGGGAGACCGTCTGCTCGGATGAATGCCGCGAGCAGTACGATGCCTTCGTCAAAAAACGGAAGACCTACATGTATATCATGTATGGAGCCCTTGCCGTCCTCGTCGTCATGTTCATCCTGTTCCTGCTGGGTGGATAACGACCTCTGTCCTGCCATCACCTGTCTCTTTTTCCCAGTCGATGTCCATGAACTGCTGGAGGAGCCATAGCTCTGTCTCCGCGTGCCCGCTCAGCTCTCGACAGCGAAAGCGGGAGGGCTGACTGGCGAGCGTGAGGTAGGGAACGAGATGGTCGACGGCATGGACGTCCAGGTCCACATCGGCATCTATCTCCTGCAGCAATTGTCGGGCTGTCTCCCGGCCGACCGCCTCAGCGGGTTTTCCCTTCTCTCCGAGCACGTCGGCACCCAGCCGCCGGGGCTCCGTGGTCCACAGCACGATGCCCACGCCGGGTGATAGAGCCGTATATTCCTCGATTGAAATATCGGCGTCCATCCCCCGCTCGATGAACTCCTTCCGGGCCGCCTTCCGGATGCGGCTGGCGATGTGCAGGGGCAGCCCGGCGATGTTAACCCGTCCGTGGATACGCCAGTCGCCGTCTTCATTGAAGGCGAGCGGGGTGATGGTGCCGGCTGGCTGTACCTCCAGCCGGGCTGCACCGCCTCCTTTGGGATAGTAGCCTCGTTGCTCCAGCCTCGCCGTGGCATCGATATCCATCTGATGGAGCAGGGGCAGGAACACCTCGGCGAAGTAATCCCACGGCGGCGACCATCGGACATCCGTGCCTCCCTGCAGGTGAACAATGGTTGCCTCACGGGCTCGGAGGGCTGGAGGCAGGCAGGCCTGCAGAGCGAGCGTAATGCTGCCCGCGGTGCCGATGTCAACGCGATGGCTGCCCCCTGTAACTGTACCGGGATGAAACGTTATCTCCGTTGCATGCTCATACAGGTCCTCCACGTGGCCGTCGCAGAGCCGCCGGACGACCTCTATAGCAGCTACATGTTGTGGCCGCAGTCCCGGATTCGAGCGACCAGCCCGAATGTTGTACACGTGTACCGGTGTGTCCGTCAACGCGGACAATGCCACCGTCATGCGGAGTATCTGGCCGCCGCCCTCGCCCTGGGAGCCGTCGACGTCAAGCATGGTCTGCCCGGTCCAGGAGCATTTCCAGGGCTGCCCGGCATGTTGCCATCTTGTTTTCCCGTCGGGAGCCATCGAAGACATGTCTCTCAACGCTCACACCATCGCTGTCCGCCAGCCCGATGTACACCAGCCCCACGGGTTTCTCCGGTGTCCCGCCACCCGGTCCAGCTATCCCCGTCGTCGCGATACCGATATCGACGCCTGCCGCATCGCGGATGCCGGCGGCCATCTCCCGGGCAGTCTCCTCCGATACCGCGCCATACTGCTCCAATGTGGCTGCCGTCACGCCGAGGAAGCGCTGCTTGAGGGCATTGCTGTACGATATCACGCCACCCTCATAGTAGGTGGAGCTGCCGGGGACGCTGGTCAGAGTATCTCCGATGAGCCCGCCAGTGCATGATTCAGCCGTGGCCACCTTGAGGCCCCGCCGGGTCAACATGTCGGCTACCCTCTGCACGTGTTCATCCATATGACATAATCAACGGAGTCGTTTAAAACATTGCCATGCGATAAAAATAAATACCGCCGGTAAATATCCCAGCGAGACACGATGAAAGAAAAAGTCGAAGAAGTCATCGATGAAATCCGTCCTGCACTGCAGGCTGACGGCGGCGACGTCGAGCTCGTCGATGTAGACGAGGAAACCGGCGTAGTCAAGGTCCGCCTGACCGGTGCCTGCCGAGGCTGCCCCATGTCGCAGATGACCCTGCAGATGGGTATCGAGCAGGAACTCAAAAAACAGATACCAGCTGTCACCAAGGTTGTCGCCGTCTAGTATTTTATGATGATCTGGATGTCCATCACGTTGGTCCCCGTGGGGCCGGTCATGATGGCATCCCCGAGTGCGTCAAAAAACCCGTAGGAGTCATTCTCCCTGAGCGCTGCTGCCGGGTCCAAGTTCTCCTGGTGAGCCCGCTGTAGCGTGTCGCCATCCGCGATGGCGCCCCCGGCGGGGCTGCTGCCATCGACGCCATCCGTGCCACAGGACAGCAGGACGAGCCGCTCGCCGACTATCTCCTCCAGAGCGCCGAGTACGAGCTCCTGGTTTCTCCCCCCGCTGCCGTTGCCGTTGACGGTAACAGTGGTTTCTCCTCCGAATACCACAGCGGCGTGCTCCCGCGGCAGCAGCTTCACGTACCGGGCGACATCCCGTCCAACCTGCCGGGCCTCCCCGGACAGCGTCGTACTGGCCACGTCGCAGTGATATCCTTTCCGCTGGGCTGCGGTGCAGGCATGCCGGCAGGCGCGCTCATTGTTGGCCACGATGACATGGTCGACGTTTTCCAGCCGAGCTGGTGTCTCCATTTGGTCGCCGTGGCAGCCTGACTCGATGTGCCGCATGACTTCGCCGTCCCGCCAGAGCTCATATTTCTTGAGTACATCCCGGGCATCCGTATAGGTCGTCGGATCCGGCGCCATGGGACCGCTCGCAATGAATGCCAATGGATCGCCGATGACATCCGAGATGACCAGCGACAGGATACGAGCCTGGCAGCGGGCGGCCAGCTGTCCCCCCTTAACGGCTGAGAGGTGCTTGCGAACCGTGTTGAGCTCCTGGATGGTGCACCCGGCCTGCATGAGCCTCCGGGTCACCTCGCGCATCGCTTCCAGGGAAATGCTGGGCTGGCAGAGGAGCGCGGAGCCACCCCCGGAGATGAGCCCGATGACCAGGTCATCTGGTCCAGCCTGATCTAGGAGGTCCAGCAGCTCCCGGGTGGCCTCGACGTTCCGCTGGCTGGGCAGAGGATGATCGCCCTGCCGTACCCCTATATACTCGAGGTCTGCCTCCCCGGTTGAAATTATGAGGCCGTCCGTCACGGGGAGCAGTGTCTCAACGGCGCGGGCCATACCCACGCTGGCCTTGCCGAACCCGATAACGTATACATCCGCTATCGAGGCCAGGTCGATGGTGACCTCGCCAGCGGAGAGATTGCCGTCCTCCAGGGAGAGCGCATTCCGGGTTGCCTGGTAGGGGTCGACGCTGTCCAGTGCTGCCTCGAGCATGTCCAGGGCGTCCCGCCGTGCCGTGCGAGCTGGCTCAGGCCTATCGAGCAATACATCACGGTTGGAGATGTGCATTGTACTATAAGACAAAGCAAAGGAGGGTATTTAAATGTCGTCAGGGTGCGTTCATGTCGATGGTAGTGATGGTGTA
>JBNGDQ010000038.1:0-10742 GCA_049975285.1 Thermoplasmatota archaeon | reverse complement strand
GCTGTTTCGGTGGACCGGGTTATGTACCGGGTAGACCAGGGTGACTGGCATCGCTATACGGGTGGCTTTACAGTGCCGGAGGGAAAGCATACCGTGTATTATTATGCAGTGGACATTCTGGGTAATATTGGTGATCTGTATAGTGTGATGGTTGATGTGGGTGGGGGTATGCCGTCGAGTTCGTGTTATATCATACCAGATGAGCCGACGGGGGATAATGGCTGGTATATTTCCAGTGTGAGCGTCGCCTTGTCAGCTTTTGACGAGGTAAGCGGCGTCAGTCACATCATGTACCGAGTCGATGACGGTGTCTGGCTGATGTACTATGGCAGCTTTGACGTGGACACAGATGGACAGCATGTCATCGAGTATTATGCAGATGATAATGCTGGCAACCGGGAGCCCGTGAATGCCCGTGAGGTAAAGATTGACTTGTATGGCCCGGAGATAACGATATCGCGGCCATATGGTCATCTCTATCTGTTCGACCGTGTGATCCTGCCGCTGCCAGGGAACCGTACCGTTGTAGTTGGTCAGGTCACCGTTGCTGCTACTGTTGTGGATACAGCTACCTCTGGGGTTGCCGCTGCCGAGCTCTACATCGATGATAAGCTCCGTGATAGCTTTGAACGTGATTTGACGTATACGTTGGATGAACTGATGCTGGGCCGCTGCACTATCCGAGTCGTGGCATATGACAACGCTGGCAACAAAGCCGTTAGAGAGGTCACTGTATCGATATTTAACCTTGCGATTGAGAGTATCGGAAACGCAGAAGACAGTTAAGAGGTCTTTTTCCCACTATCTTTTTATTTCGTTTTTCATTCAGCCTGTATGAACTGGAAGAAAGAGGCGGAGTTCGTCCGTGACATGGCGAAAAAGAACAACGAAATGTTTGGCGCAGCGCTTCCCATGATTGCATCTGAGAACATTTTGTCCCCGATGTGCGAGGAGATGCTGGTCACTGATTTCCATGGTCGCTATGCGGAGGGCACCCCGGGGAACCGCTATTATCAGGGATGCCGATGGTTCGACGAGGTCGAGCGGAAGGGCATCGAGCTGGCCCGGACGCTGTTCGACTGTGCCTACGCGGATATCAGGCCGACTGCGGGCACGGTGGCCAACATGGCTGTCTTCAAGGCGTTGATAGAGCCGGGGGAGCCTGTCACTGTGCTGGACACGGCGAGCGGGGCGCATATCTCCTATGGCAAATGGGGGGCCGCTGGTCTCCGTGGTCTGAAGCTGCATACGTATCCGTTTGACGATGAGCGGATGAACATCGATGTGGATGGAGCGGCGAAGCTCATCCGGGAGGTAGAGCCCAAGCTGGCGTTGTTTGGACAGTCGGTGTTCCTGTTCCCGACGCCGCTGGAGGAGCTCGCCGACGTGGCGCACGAGGTTGGCGCCAAGGTGGTCTACGATGCTGCCCATGTTCTGGGTCTCATCGCGGGCAAGCGGTTCCAGCAGCCGTTGAAGGAGGGCGCTGACGTCATGACGGGGTCGACGCATAAGACGCTGCCTGGTCCGCAGGGAGGCATGATATTGACGGATACAGCCCGGGATGAGGAGGAATGGATGAAGCATCTCGACTGGGGGGTCTTCCCTGGCGTGACGTCCTCGTATCATCTGCATCACGTGGCGGCGAAGGCTATCGCGTTTGCTGAGCATCTGGAGTACGGCGAGGCGTATGCTGACCAGATTATCAGGAATGCGAAGGCGCTGGCTGGCGCTCTGGATGCCGAGGGATTCGAGGTGCTGGGCGCCGATTATGGCTATACAGAGTCGCATCAGATAGTGTTCAAGGTGGGCGAGAAGCAGGGTAACCCCGCGGCTGAGCGTCTCGAGGATGCAGGTATCATCGCGAATGGGAACATGGTTCCGGAGGATGAGAGCCCGCTGCATCCGTCGGGTATCCGTCTGGGCGTGCAGGAGCTCACCCGGCTGGGTATGAAGGAGGATGAGATGGAGGACATCGCCGTGTTTTTCCGGCGGGTCCTGCGCGACCGGGAGGAGCCGGGAGCGGTGAAAAAAGACGTGTCTGCGTTCAAGCAGCGCTATCGGGAGATCCAGTACTGTTTCCATGCGGGGCGTGACCCCTACGCCTTCCATGACATGATTCCATGAAAACGGCTGTTACGGGAACCCCGGGGACGGGCAAGAGCACTGTTGCGGCTGGCCTGGCGGAGCGCGGGTACGCTGTGCTTTGTTTCTCTGACCTGGCTGCATCGCATGTGTGCGGCCGGGACGTGGAGCGGGACTGCGACGTCGTTGACGTGGCGGCCGTGGACGAGGCGTTTCAACGACAGGAGGGTGACCTGGTGGTGGAGGGTCATCTGTCTCATCTGTTGAGCGTGGATCAGGCAGTGGTGCTGCGCTGTCATCCGGATGTGCTCGCCGCTCGGCTCAGGGAAAAGGGATGGAGCTCTGGCAAGATAGCGGAGAACGTCGAGGCTGAGGCACTGGACGTCATCCTGGATGATGCCCTTGAGCGGCATGGCGAGGAACATGTCGCACAGATAGATACGACTGACCGTGCTGCCGGTGAAATCGTGGACATGGTCGCTGGGCTGCATGATGACGGCATCGCTGCCGGGGCAGGTGACACTGTGGACTGGAGTGCGTGGCTGGTGGAGTATGCTGGATAGGTATCGACATCGGGCAGACTGGCTGCTGGATGCACTGGCCAATCGCATCGAGATGCCGCCCAGCGTGTTGAGCCTGCTGTCATTGCTCTGTGCCTTTGGAGCCGGCGTGGCGTTCTACGTGTCCCTGGAGCAAGTATGGCTGCTCGTGGCGGCCGCGCTGCTGGTCTCTGTCAATGGGCTGCTGGATGCCCTGGATGGAAAGGTAGCCCGGCTGCGCCGCCTTGCATCACCGCGGGGTGACTTCATCGATCATGCCGTCGACCGGTTCGCGGATGTCTTCATCGTGGGGGGCGTCGCGGTCTCCGGCTGGACATCGCCGCTGGCCGGCGTCGCCGCGATGGCTGGAATGCTGCTGACCAGCTACATGGGGACCCAGGCCCAGGCGGTCGGATACGGTCGAGAGTACAGCGGTATCCTGGGACGAGCGGACCGCATTGCTATCCTGATGGTGGCACCATTGGCGCAGGCCGTGCTATCCTGGCAGGGTATCGATATATTCGGGGAGCCATTGCTGCACTGGGTGATGGTATACTTTGCCATTGCTGGCATCGCAACAGCGGTGCAGCGCGTGGTACTCGTCCTCCGATGGTTCAAGTAATTCGACGACTGTAGGAAAACATTTAAGTCCCTCCTGATGGTTTGCCTTTTTCCATGAGCGACGGCAGAGGGACACCTCACCAGACGGCATGTTTCTCCGTCGTTCTCATGTGGAGCAGTGTATAGCATGGATAACGACCTTCTCAGCCTGGAGGGCATCGGCAGGAAAAAAGCGCAGGCGTTGCATGATGCTGGGTTTTCCAGCCTGGATGACATCCGCCGGGCCTCGATTGATGAGCTCAGCCGTGCGGAGGGCATCGGAGTGAAGCTGGCGGAAACCATCAAGGGGCAGGCGGAGGCGATGAAGACGCCTCTCGCATCTGAGGCTCGCGAGATGGAGACATTCGTCTTTGCCGGTGACGGACTAGACGATGCAGGAGAAACTGACGTGGCTGACGATGAAAAGGGGACCAGGGATATATCATCCGAGCCTGAGCCTGCCTCGCCGCCGTCGGAACAGGGATTTCGGGTCACTCCCCTGGTGGCTGTCTTCATGGCCGCGGTCTTTGTAGGTGGCGCTGTCCTCGGAGGATTCGTTGGATACTGGACGCTCTCCGGTGACATCGACGAGCTGCGGCAGGAAAACGATGCATTAGGGGAGCAGCTGTCCAGGATTGCCGGCCCATCGCATAATATAACCTACTTTTTTGGGAACTCATCCCTGGCCTCGCTCTACCGTGAGGTCCGAAACTCTATCGTTGTCATTCACGCCTACATCGAGCAGCAGTCTATTTTTGGGACGCAGTATGCAGAGTCGCAGGGCTCCGGATTCGTGTACAACTACTCGGGGCAACATGTCGTGGTCACTAATTTTCATGTCGTGCAGGACGCGGTCAACATAACTGTGCGCTTCTGCAATGGTACCACGTATACCGCGGAGCTGCTGGGTGCTGACCCCTATGCAGACCTGGCGGTCCTGGAGCCCCACGCGGGAGGAAGGCCACTGCAACCGCTATCCGTGGCTGACTCCGCATCCCTCGAGGTGGGTGACCCCGTGGTGGCCATCGGTAATCCCTTCGGCTTGACGGGCTCCATGACGACGGGCATCGTCAGCCATCTCGGCCGCACCATTCGTGAATCTGCTGCGGGTAACTTCCCCATCGCTAACATCATCCAGATAAGTACGCCCATCAACCCGGGGAACTCGGGCGGCCCGCTGCTCAACTATGAGGGCGAGGTCGTCGGCATCACCACGGCTATCATCCAGGATTCGCAGGGCGTCGGCTTCGCGATTCCCTCTGACACGGTCCTCCGAGAAATCCCGGCATTGGTAACCGACGGCAGCTATGACCGGCATTCGTGGCTCGGCGTCACCGGCATCCATATGGCCTATCAGCTGGCGCAGGCTATGAACGTCTCCGTGACCTATGGCTGGCTCATCGCTACGGTGGTTGACGACAGCCCCGCCGATAAAGCCGGCATTCAGGGCGGTGACCGGCAGGCCGTCGTCGGTGGACAGCAGGTCATCCTTGGCGGTGATATCATCATTGCTGTCGATGGCCAGCGCGTCGTCGATGGTGACGATTTGATGAGCTACCTGGAGCGGGAGACATTGCCCGGTGACTCCATTGATCTAACGGTGATGCGAGCCGGCGAGCGCCGTTATTTTACCGTGACGCTTGAGAAACGTCCGCCGCCGTCATAGCCACATAGCCCGGGATATCATTCACCTATCTCTGTTTTCCCTTTTTTTTCTCCAGGTGATGAATCCACGGGTTTGCAGCATGTGAAAAAAATAGAAGGTACGCTTTTCCAGTTCCTCTTCCACCTCGAACCGATCGCCCATATCCTCGTCCAGCCTCGCCAGGATGTCCTCGATGGTCGTGCTGCCGTCACAGCGCCGCCATATAAACGAGCCCAGCTCGTCGAGGCGGACCAGGGCATAGTTTGGCTTGCGGAGCACCCGGCACAGCCATTTGCCCAGCCGTCCCTCAAACTTTTGCATCCTGACCTGCACCTGCCCATCCTCGTTTTCCTCCCACCGGGCGGTACGCACCGGGATCAGGTCGCCGGGGATGTCAAGCTCAAAGCGCTTCCGCTTTTTACGTTTCACTGTGCGCTTCCCGGGCCTGCGCCTTGTTGAACGTGCGGATGACGAT
Source organism: Thermoplasmatota archaeon (assembly GCA_049975285.1). Taxonomy (GTDB): domain Archaea; phylum Thermoplasmatota; class E2; order UBA202; family DSCA01; genus CAZESS01. The sequence continues at coordinate 5,401 of JBNGDQ010000038.1, read as the reverse complement.
GTAGCCGATGAGGAAGGCGATGTAGCCCCAGACGACCATACCCGGCCAGGAGGGAGCATCCTCCAGCAGGGAGAGGTCGACGTTGCCGATGATGAGGAATGCAGAGATGACGCCCATGAGCGCCTCGCCGGCGATCAATCCAGCAGTGAACAGCAGTCCGGTCCGGTGGGCCTCCTCCTTTGGAGACACGCCTGACTGTTTGACGGCCATCTCCCAGTCGCTGGGTTCTCCTTCATCTTCCTCGCCTCTAGTTCGGCCAGAGATATACCGGTCGACCAGCGACCTGATGACGCCGCCGCTGAAGATGGGAATGCTGAGCGTGAGGGGAAGATACGTCCCGATAGCCACAGGCAGCACAGGGATATCCATGAGAATAAGCACCATAGCCAGGAATGCACCAGCGATGACGTACGGCCAGACCATCTCACCGCCGATGACGCCCTCCACGATGCCGCCCATGAGGAACGCCTGCGGAGCCGGCAGGTTCTTGGTGCCGATGCCATATGCGCTGTCCAGCGCCTTGACCACGATGCCGAGTACTGGTGCTGCCGCGATAACCCCGAACAGTTCGGCGAGCTGCTGCTTATAGGGCGTCGAGCCAATCATCTGGCCTGCAGCGAGCGATTGCAGTACATCACCGGAAATCGCGCCGGCGCAGGCCACCACGGCTGCCATGAGAATAACGACGGTCATGCCCTCGATGCCGGTGGCGCCGAACGCCAGCATGAGGATGCTGACGAAGAGCAGCACCGCTACGGTCACGCCGGAGATAGGGTTGTTGGAGGAGCCGAGCAGCCCGGCCATGTAGCCAGCGATGGCACTGGCCACGAACGCGGCGATGACCAGTACGATGGCCATGAAGCCAGAGATGGCATAGGCCGATGACACCCAGGCGTAGATGATAAACGTGGGAATGACGAGGAATCCAATGGTGAGGAAGACTTTCTTGTAGGAGAGGTCTTTCTCCGTTCGCTTTTTGCTCTCCACCTGGCCGCCGCGGATGCCGATGATGGCTTCCTTGATGCCCTCCATTAGGTTATTGCGGAGCCCCCAGATGGTGTAGAGACCGCCGACCACCATGGCGCCCACGCCGATGTAACGGACATAGTCACCCCATATCTTATAAAAGCCGTCGATGGTCGTGGCTGCTCCCTCCGGCATACCCGTCGAGAGCAGGATGAGCGGTGTCAGGATGACCCAGCCGAGGATACCCCCAGCGAACACGAAGGAAGCAATGCGTGGGCCGACGATGTAGCCGACACCGAGCAGCGCGGGCGATGCAGCCGCGCCACCATAAAAGTAGCCGCCCCGGTCCTGACCCAAGACATAGTATCTACCCGCGTCGATGACGCTCTCCACGCTTCCCTTGAAAATGTTGAGTGACACCTGGGAAAACTTGACTAGGCCAGCAAGTACAGCGCCGATGACCATCCAGACGCTACCACTGCCTTCTCCTCCCTCGCTCTCGTTTCCCTCGCTGAAAGCCGTGGTCATCACAGCAGCGACAGCGATACCCTCCGGAAATGGCAAATCAGTTTTGACGATGAGCGCCCGCCGGAGGGGAACCATCCACAGCACACCAAGCGTGCCGCCGATGAGCGCAATGAGCGTCGTCTCCAGATATTGGATACTCTCCCACGCGCCGATGACGACGAGCGCAGGAATCGTGAAAATGATACCGGCTGCCAGCGCCTCACCAGCCGCGGCGCCCTGCATCCCGATGACGTTCTCCAGGATGTTGCCCTTCAGGGGCTTGAGGAGCGCCAGGGCCATGATGGCGCCGGGAATGGCAGCGCTGACAGTCATGCCGGCGTAGAGGCCCAGGTAGGCGTTGGCGGATCCCATGATGATGGCGAGAATCATGCCTACGAGAACCGCCTTCAGCGTTAGTTCAGGCAGGGATGTTTCAGCCGGGATGTAAGAGTCAAAATCCTCACGTGACATTATATCGCCTCCATATCTCCTTTTGTTTTATAAATGCATCGTTCGCTGCGGAAAAGCTCTGGAATGCTGGGATTACTGTCTGCGTATAATCGGCATACCTGAATCATGTGCAATCGAGTTTTGGTATTTGGGAGTAGGTTAAATATCTATTGGCTTCTGCATTATAGGGATGCGGTCTTTGAAGGAAAATCATATGCTATTCGAAAAATATTTCTTTCCTTATTTTCAGATGTAATCCGCAAAAACTCCTTAATTGTGTACATTATTATTGTGTTACTGTGATTATACCCTCATCATTGTGATATCCCTCGGCTACTAATGAATAGATGGAGTAAACGGGGTCTACATCTGGTTTTGCATAGACCCTCAGATTATATTCATCCCCATGAGCTTCCTCTGTTTTAACGAATATCTGGATATCAACACCTGTGTTATCTATTAAGGCAAGATGTTTTAATTGATTTGCATGGTTATGGGTCAGATTTTCATCAAATTCCCACCCATCCACTATAACACCGGGGTATTCGTTTATAATGTCAAAATCTTCAAAGCTAGTGTCTGATGGCTCTTCATAGCTTGTCACGTCAATCTGAAATGTTGGGACATAAATGTGTTTCCAGTCGTCTTGATCATATGGTGCACCGTTACTGCCATCAGAGTAATCGAAGAGATATGTACGGGTATCATCTGAGTAGAAAAACGGCTTGTTATATATGTACTGATAATTCATTATGCTATAGTATTGTGTCAGATAGTTGTTGTACTCCTCGTCAGGCATACTGGGGTATCTATCACTAATTCTACGGGAGTAAATATCGTTTCCTGGAAATGTCCAGGGCATGAGCCCTATGGAATGCCCGAGTTCATGTAACACGGCTTTAGCCAGCATAACCCGGACCTCTCTGGGGGTAAAAGCTATCCTGGTAATAGAGGATCGGATATTATTGCCGATATACATGGTGTCATACTTATTGTAATTGACTGAGGTGATAAATCCGCCGTCTATGCTTCCTATGACGACGTACCTGAAAATCCCTTTGCGTTCATCAGCAAAATGATGCGTGTAGTAGGCGAGGACCTGCTTACCAAGTGTATCGTCAAGGTGTTGCTGGAATGGTAGCATCTCCCCGCCACCGTTGACTGGACCATTGTCCCATCCATCGTCGATATATACATGCATTCCATACTGTGCGAACCGCTCTATAATCATTTGCTGTGCTTCTTTATAAAAAACATGGGGGAGGTCAAGGATGCCTTGTTGCTCCATGCCATCCGTCTCGATATAGATATCTTGCTGGTAGGGGTCGGCAAAATATTTCCTCATCTTGTATTCTTCGATATTGTCAATGCCGTCGATATCGGGATCAAGATGTTGATGGTCATTCCATACAAAAGGGTCGTACCCCCACTTCCATTCCCAACTCGTCGGAATGCCATCTCCATCAGGATCCAACGATGTGTCGTCCACCGTTGGGTCGGTATCCAATATGTTTACCTCGGTCCAGTAGGGGATTCCATCATTATCATAGTCTGCCTGGTATACGTTAAACCAGACTTCGTAGGTTTCACCAACATAGTGCCCCATGCCATCTGCATCCATGAACCCGTCGTCGCCCTCCCAGCGGCCAGTACGGTAATCGTATACTACTGAAATGACTGCTTGTTCTACTTCCACGGTATGACGACCGAGCAATCCTTCACTTTGTTCTTCAATGATATGGATACTTACTTTTGATGTTTCACGTTCTTCATCCACATCAAACGTCATCATGCTTTCATACCCAATCGTATCCCACGTAGTATATACCCCGGTTTCGCCAACATTTCCCTGTGCACTCCCTGACTCGTCATCCACTGTAATCGTGTAATAAAATCGAGGGGTATCCTTCCAGCCTGTCCCATAGCTCAGCATTTGCTCCATTAATCCCCGATTACGGATACGATATACCTCGACAAATACTGCTTGGTTCACGAAAGGGCTGATACGGTCATCGACAGGCACTTCTTCCTCCACCTCCTGCGTTGCTCCATTCTCAAGCAAGACATATGCTAACCCTGCAAAAAGCAATACTATGACTAATCCAAACGGAAGCATAAATTTCCAATTCTTCTTCACCATCATTTTGCTCATATTATGAGGGGCAACCAACTAGGCGAGATAACCTCCAACGGTTGCCATTGTATCATCTATCTCTTCTCTCCCGCTGCACATTGTAAACCAAAAAGTGAGGACGCCGATAAGCTCTCATTTGATATATTAATATCAGTATGTTATAAAACCATATCGATGCACTGCCCTTGATCCCCTATTCCGGTGCGAAATGAGGATGTCGGCACTATACCCGTACTAACTCCATATCTGGCAGTTTCCACAGTTTAGAAAATGCGTTGTTTAGTCGAGCTGTGCCTCATAGGCAGCTGGCAAGAGCAGTGTTTCCAGCCCGTGCTCGTCATCGAATTCCATCTCCAGCAGCCAGCCCTCGTCGTACGGCGACTCGTTGACCAGCTCGGGAGTGCTCTCCAGGTCCTCGTTAACGGCCGTTATCTCCCCACCGAGGGGGGCATAAATCTCGGAGACAGATTTGACCGACTCAACGACGGCGATTTCATCGCCCGACTCGAAGCGTTCTCCCACATTGGGGAGCTCCACGTACACCACATCCGTGAGATGTTCCTGCGCGTAGTCAGTGATGCCGATGCGTACGATGCCGTTTTTCTTTTTCACCCATTCGTCACTTTCAGTGTACAGCAAGTCGTCCCTTATCTCGGTCATGATATCGGCATTACGATTTCACATATTAATCTTGTGTTTCCCTCGATGCCTCCGCTCATGCCGGGTTCAGCGCCACATGGTGCAGATGAATTTTTTTTCACCCGGTCCATTTTATTTCCAGTTCTATCTCGCTCTGTCCCTGCTCTATCTTGAAGCCATATTCGACGTCCAGGCCACGGCTCGGTATCTGAACACGCTCACTGTCAATCTGTATTGCTCCTGCACGAATCTCATTCGTGAAGCGCTCCAGGAATCCAACCAGCTCCTCTCTGTCATATGTATATGTTTTCTCTATCTCCTTCTCTGGCTCAGTCATTTTGTACCTCCACTTGTTACAACGGTACATGGTTTAAAATGTTTTAGCTACTCTGCAGCCAGCCGGTATCGCTCCACCAGCTCATCTTTTATCTGGATTATTTCATCCGCAATCCGTCCCTCAAAGGATGGTATTTCGTCCTGGACGCCATGCTCTGTTACAAAGCCCGTTATCAGGCTCGCCGGCACAGCCTCAAAGTAGACGTTTTCCACCGCCACACCAGGGGGAGCATTCTGCCATACCTCATCCGGGTTCTCCCGCTGGACGAGCACGAAGGGAAAGCACTTGTACGAGGACGCAGCCACATAGAGCGGCACACCATGATATTCAGCACTGAGAGCCAGCGTCATGCTCCCCGTCTTGTTGAC
>JBNGDQ010000037.1:5767-10919 GCA_049975285.1 Thermoplasmatota archaeon | reverse complement strand
ACGCTCGGAGAAATCGTGTTTTCCTATAAACCCGCCGATGAACATTACTACATTACCGTCGTATACCGCTATGACAGCCAAAACGAGAATTTCAGCATCTTTGGCGGTAACTTCTATGGCGACATGGGAGGATACTCGTTTGGATGGACTGCAGCTATCCCTGAGGGTGTAGCCGAAAAATCATTAAAAGAGGTCGACATCTGTGCAGGAGAGACGCCAGGGTTCCTGTTCCTTGCCTCGATATCCGCTTTGTTCATCATGCTCGCCGTAATCCGGTTTACCCGGCGGTGTTGAACTGTCTCTGCCCGGTGATTGCCTTAAAAATTTAAAAGGTGGCAGCCGTTAACAGGCCATGAAGCGCATCATTGCTGGTTCCTCGTCTCCACAGCTCGCCACAGCACTATCTGATAGGCTCGGCATCCCCCTGGCAGAGACCACAGTCAAGCGGTTTCCCGACGGCGAGCTCTACGTGCGCGTCCATGAGGAGCTCGACGAGGCCATCATTATTCAGAACACCTATCCAGACGGCAACATCGTCGAGCTTTTTTTGCTGCAGGATGCCGCCCGCCGGATGGGTGCCGATACCATTCGCGTCGTCGTGCCCTACTATGGCTACGGGCGCCAGGACCAGGTGTTCGAGCCAGGCGAAGCGGTCAGCGCCGCCAAGCTGGCCGACCTCATCGAGCAGGACGCCGACATGGTGGCCACGGTCGACCCGCACAAGGAATATATCTCTGAGTTTTTCGACATCCAGACATACGTGGTCACCGCGGTTCGAGAGCTCGCGGAGCATTTCTCCGGACGAGCTGACATGGTACTTGCACCCGACCACGGGGCACTGCAGCGGGCGAAACTGGCCGCCGAGACCATCGACTGCCCCTATGACCATTTGGAGAAGACACGTATCAGCGGTGACGAGGTGGAGATGCAGCCCAAGAAACTCGATGCCGCCGACCGCCGGGTGCTCATCATCGATGACATCATCTCCACGGGCGGCACCATGGCTGCAGCGATACGCAACCTGAAAAAGCAAGGAGCATCGGAGGTCTACGCAGCCTGCTCACATGGCCTGTTCACCGATGGCGCCATCGAACGCATCAGGGACGCCGGCTGCGACGACATTGTCGCCACTGATACCATTGAATCATCCTACAGCCAGGTGAGCGCCGCGCCGCCCATCGCTGCCCTGTTCTAGATGTCTTTTCTCCGGAAGATGACGAAGGCGACCAGCAACGGTACGGCTATCCAGGCGAGCAGCACGGTCAGCGCGACGGGAGTCGAGTAAAAAGAGGGGAGCTCCCCGGCGATATTGGCTGATACCGGGCCGATGTTGACGGCTACCAGCGTCTGATAGGCTGTGACGGGGTTTATCAATGCGCCGACGTGATACCATGTGGGCGCGACGAACTCCGACCCGGGTGACAGGTCGATGTTTTCCGTGACGACGAGCAGGACGAGCAATATGGTGTTCCAGATGATAGCGAACAGGAACCACAGCAGCACCGATAAGCCGAGCGCCGTCGACCGCTTCTGCAGCACCGCGGAAAAGCAGAGGGATAGCGCGATGTACGCGAAGCCGATGAGGAACGATGCCACGATGAAGATGCCGTATTCACCCCACTGCATTCCGGAAATGCTCAGCCCGATGACGGCACCAGAGACGCCGAAGCCGATGAGGGAGGCAAACGCGAGCACCGATGACAGCCCCAGGAACTTGCCCACCAGCACCTCGTAGCGATGCACGGGATACGAGAGCAGGAGCTGCAGCGACCCGCTTTCTTTTTCTCCCACGATGGCAGCGTAGCCGAGCATCAATCCAATGATGGGGATGAGAAAGGTGACGATGCTCATCATGCCCGCGATGGTATCGTCGATGTCCTGCCAGCCCGAGCCGCCGCCGAGCGACGAGCCAGCGTAGGAGACCACGAGGGTCAGCACCAGAAAGATAGCTGCCATGGCGATGATCCACTTGTTCCGCCAGTTGTCCAGGAACTCTTTTTTTGCTATGCCGTATATGACTCTGCCGTCCATGCTCAGTCCTCCGTGAACTTCAAGAATACTTCCTCGAGCGAGGGTTCCTCCGTCGTAAAATCAATGATGTCTCCCCCGGCTGCCTCGATCGCGTTAAGAATATGTGGTTTTGCTGCTGGGTCACATCGTACAATGATGGTGTTCTCGACGAGACCGACATGGTCAACACCGTCAACCTGTCGTATCTGCTCAGCCATGTCCTCGGTGGGCTCTCCTACCTGTATCCGTAGGAGCGGCTGCAGATCCAGTCGCTCGCTCAGGTTGTCGAGCGTATCGAGTGCCATGAGATCGCCGTGATGCAGGATGGCAACGCGGTCGCTGACGGCCTGCACCTCGCTGAGAATATGCGACGAGATGAACACAGTGGTGCCCTGCTCGTTGAGCGTCTTTATCTTCTGGCGTATCTGCCATGAGCCCCGCGGGTCGAGACCACTCGTCGGCTCATCGAGTACCAGGACCGGCGGATTGCCGATCATAGCCTGCGCCAACCCCAGCCGCTGTACCATACCCTTCGAGTAGGCACCGACTTTTTTATCCATGTCACCGCCGAGCCCTACCAGGTCGAGCAGCTCCTCACCCCGGGAGACATCGGCGCCTCGCAGCTCTGCATAGAATACCATGGTCTGCCGGCCCGTGAGATTATCATAGAATGCCACCTTTTCCGGGAGATAGCCGACCTGCCGGCGGGCAGCTTTGCCCTGCATCTGTACGTCGTGTCCCCCAATGGTGATTTTCCCCGCGGTGGGCGTCAGCAGTCCCAGCATAGCCTTGATAGTCGTCGTCTTCCCGGCACCGTTGGGGCCCAGCAGCGCGAAGACCTCTCCCTGCCGGACCTCCATGCTGACGTCGTTCACGGCGGGAACGCCATTGTACTGTTTCACCAGTCCTTCGATGTCGATGATTCCCATCGACCGGCCAATACAGCATCATTTAAAAATATACCGTTTTTCGGGTGAAACCCTACAGAGAGAAAAAGAAACAAACTATTTAAGGAACGAGATATTGCGGACACATGCCGCGGCTCTCCCTGGTGGTGCCCACATACAACGAAGCCGACAATCTGCCCTATCTGCTGGAGCGGGTAGCCACGGCATTACAAAACGTCGACTTCGAGCTGGTCATCGTGGACGATGACAGCCCCGACGGGACCGCAGACCGGGCGGAGGAGCTCCAAGAGCAGTATGATTTTCTCACCGTGGTGCGGCGCACCGGGAAGCGTGACCTGGCCCTGTCGGTCATCGAGGGCTTCCATTGCAGCAGCGGCGATGTCCTGACGGTCATGGATGCCGATCTGCAGCACCCCCCGGAGAAGCTCGTTGATTTGCTCAAAGCCATCGATGACGGGGCCGACGTGGCGGTGGGCAGCCGCTACGTGCCAGGCGGTGAAATTGAAAAATGGTCATTCCTGCGCCGCATGTCCTCGAAGGGCGCAACGGGCATCGCGCATCTGTTGCTGCCCGGCTGCCGCGAGGTCAGGGATCCCCTGTCAGGGTTCTTTATGCTCCGCCGTGAGGTCATCGACGGTATCGAACTCCAGCCCATCGGGTACAAGATCCTGCTGGAGATATTGATACGGGGCCGCTGCAGTCACGTGGAAGAAGTGCCTATTACCTTTCAGGACCGGGAGCATGGAAGCAGCTCGCTGGTGGCCAACGAGTATGGCAAGTATCTCCGGCATCTACTCCGGCTGTCCTGGGATACCGGCGAGATCCTCCGGTTTGTCAAGTTTATGCTGGTCGGCGGTAGCGGCGTCCTGGTTAACCTCGGTGTACTGTGGCTGCTGACTGAGCAGGCGGGATTATATTATCTGGTCTCAGCTGTCTTTGCCATCGAGCTCTCTATTCTCTCGAATTATGCGCTGAACGAGCTGTGGACGTTCCGCGACCGGGGCGAAAAGGGACTCGGGAATGCCGGAGCGCGTCTCCTCAAGTTTAACCTGATCAGTTCGCCCTCGTTTCCCATGCAGCTGGGCGTCATGGGTCTCCTCAGAGAAGTATTTGGCTACTATTATATGGTGGCGGCTGTCATCGCCATCGGTATCGTGTTCATCTGGAACTTCTTCGCCAACAACTTCTGGACCTGGTTCAGGTAGCATTGCCGGTCGCCCGGTATACGACGTAGCGGTCCGTAGAAAATCGCGGGGTGAGACCCTCGAAGAGTATCTGTCCCGCCCCTGTGATAACTGTCGCTTTTTCGTAGTGCTCGCTCTCATTGAGGTATCGTGTCACGCCGTCCATCTCGGCCAGGTGATAGTACAGCACGACGACCTCGACGTCTCCTCGTTCCAGCCAGTAGGTGATATTCGACTTCGTGGTCGGCGGATAATGGTATTCTGCCAGATTCGTCAGGTTTGGCGGCGTATTCCGGTCAGCCAGCACGTTCACCAGCGGATTCCCGGAGAGCACCCAGGCATCCCCGTCGGTCATCGCGGCTACCTCGTCCGCCACCTCGTAGGAAACGTCGGGGGGTGCCGTCCCGACGAGGGATACCATCAACACGACATTGACGGCCACGAAGCCACCAAGCACAGCCTTTGTCTTCCGGGCGTCGAGCTGCCAGTCCCCGAGCACAACGCCCGCCAAGACAGCCGCCGGAAAGGCGACGTAGGCGAAATGATGCTGAAACGTACGGCCCTGCACAAGGATGAATACCAGCAGCGAGAGCAGCCAGAGCACCACGAACGCGATGCGCCGGTCCTGCAGGTTCCACCGCCGCAGCGCCAGGAGATAGACAAAGCCAGGTCCGATGAAGAGCAACGTCGAGGCCTTCGTCCACCAGTCGCTGCCGCGATGCAGCTGTCGCAGCAGCATGCCTTCGAGTAGGGCATCCGGAGAAAACAGGAGCAACATCGCCGCAACGGGCAGCACCCCGGCCACGGCATAGGCGACGAAGTGGTTCATCCGCCGACGCTTCACGGCGTACCAGACAGCGGCAGCCGTAAATGCCAGGACACAGGGCGCCGCCATGAGCTTTGACAGACAGGAGAGCGACAGCAATAGCCCTCCCACAGCGGCATACTCCCAGCGGGGACGCTCCAGATACAGGATGAACAGCAGCGCCGCGATGCAGAGCAGGGCAGCCGAGAACAGGTCAAGGGAGGCCAGTCGGGACTCCCGGAGCA
>JBNGDQ010000037.1:0-5667 GCA_049975285.1 Thermoplasmatota archaeon | reverse complement strand
GGGTGCATGGCGCCGCATGCCTCGCATTTGAGCAGCAACGTACGATTCTTCCGCATGAGCTGAGTGTCAGGTCGACCGCATTCCCGGCAGAGCACGAAGGTGTTGACGTAGGCATCGATGCGGCTCTGTACCTTGTCAGTCGTTATCTTTCCCTGAAAGATGGCGCGCTCGTTGTCCAGCTCACCGGCGGTCCCGAGCTCCTTGAGCAGATAGGAGAGCATGTGCTGGGGATCCCGGCCCACCTGGTCAGTGATGTCGAGGAAGTTCCGGATGATAGTGGTGTTTCCCTCGCGGAGGATGTCGCCCTCCGGCATCTGGAAGCGCTCCTTGGATGTCAGGTTTTCCGGCAGTGAATCCATCGAGCGTTTCAGCAGGTCCTCGTAATCGTACGTCATCATCATCGCAACATCGCTGCATTTAAAAAGCTTATTCCAGCGTGGCGTGCCGCTCCCGCATGTTGTTCTCGTCCTCGCCGGTGCGGTCCATGAGCTCGGCGATGATGCCGTCGAAGACCACCCAGGCGCTAGCTTCGAACAAGGTTCCCAGCGGGGCCAGGTCGCCGTTGCCGCCGGATACATCGAGGTGGAGGAGGACGTCTGCAGCGCGCCCGATGTGTGATCCCGAGTCCGCCGTCACGGAGATAATCTGAGCGCCAAGCCGCCGGGCGATATCCGCGGTCATCGCCACCGGGATGGTCTCCCCGGAGCCGGAGACGAGGACGACGAGGTCGTCTTTTTGTACCGGCGCGGTGATGGTCTCCCCGATGACGAACGTCTGGAACCCAAGATGGACGAGCCGTATCGCAAAGGCCCGGCTGACCAGACCGCTTCGCCCCGTGCCGTAGACGAACACCCGGGGTTTCTTCATGAACAGCTGGATGGCGTGCTCCACGTTTTTCTGGTCTACCCCTTCGAGCACAGCGGCCATTTTTTCGTGGATATAGGATATCGAGGTATCAAAACGCATATTCATCACGATATTTCCATAGCCCGGTCGACGAGTATCTGCGCGTAGACCGCGTCATGTTCCAGGATGGGCGACTCGGAGATGATCGTCACGTTGTAGTCGTTCTCCACGACGCATTCCATGAGCTTGATGACGGGCATGTCGCTCTTCCGCACCGGTACATGGTAGATCTCTCCCTCGGCGTTGTAGCGCACCCCGGTCAGGTAGATGACCTGGTGGTCGAGCTCCAGCGGTGCCACCGCATCGAATATCTCCTGGAAGTCCTCTTTTTCCTGTAATCGGCCGTTCTGCCGGGCATGGATGTGCGCCATGTCGAGCACCGGCTGGATGCCCCGCACCCGGATGCAGAGCTCCACGATCTCTTCCAGCGAGCCGAAGACCTCGGGCTTCCCGATGGTCTGGACACCGATCGGTATCTCGATGCCCTCCATCTTTGCCTCGTCGCGAAGGGCGCGGAGATGCACCGCCATCCGTTTCATGGCCTTCCGTTTGGACAGCGATCCATAGAATCCGGTGTGCGTGGTGACCATCTTGGCATCCATGAGGGCAGCGAGATGCAGGGAACGCCGTATCTTGTCCTTGCTCATCTCGACGTTGCGCTGGTCGCCGGTCAGGTTGATATAGTAGGGAGCGTGGATGTAGAGGTCTACGCCGCATTTTTCTGCTGTCTCCCGGATCTCGATGGCTTCCTCCTGGCTGATGAACCCCCGGGAGAGCTGTATCTCCATCGCTGACAGGCCAAGGTTGCGGGTGTAGATGACTCCATCACTGTTGGTCCGGTCCTTGCAGGAGAGCGGGATACCAGCGGCACCTATTCGAATCACTGCAATGCATATGTCAACGCCATTAATATACGTTATCCACCTGTTTACACAAACTTAACCGAAATACACATACACAGGCATCTATTTTAATTTTAATGTATGCAAAGAGCATAGGTGCCCTAAAAAAATTCGAACAGCGCCTTCTTAGGGTGGGCACTCGCTCGGAGCAGACACGGGAAACCTACCGAACTGCCGTGGGGCAATTCGCCGAAGTGCTCGACATGTCGCCCTCGGAAATAGTTGCTGCTGTCGAGAACGGAAAAGACCCCTATACTCTTATAGATACGTTTGTGGGAGACCTGCTATACCGGGATAAGTCCCCGCAGACTGTCCGGGTCTATGTGGCCGGGGTCAGAAAGTTCTTCGAGGCCAACGACATCTTCATCTACCCAAGGGAACTCAACGCCAGAGTAGAGATGCCGAAGCCGAAGACCCGGAGTCACGACCGCATCCCCACGGAGGAGGAGCTCAAGCTGGTGTTCAACGTCCTCGACCTCCGGGGCAGAGCGCTTATGGCTGTGCTGGTCAGCAGCGGTATGCGTATTGGGGCTGCCCGCAAGATAACGCTCCGGGATGTTCACTTCGATGAGGAGATAACGTGGGTAAATCTCCGGGCCAGCTACACCAAGGGTAAGAACCCCCGCATCGTGTTCATTAGCGACGAGGCCACCGCCGTTCTCCGGCAGTACATCGAGAGCGAGAAGCGCAGGGGCCGGTTTCAGAGCCAGGACGAGCGAGTGTTCCCTATCTCCAAGTCTACGTCGTGGTACATCTTAAACAATGCCTTCAAAAAAGCCAATTTAATCGGCGAGAAGGAGTATGGTCGATACGACCTCCACCCGCACAGTCTCCGTAAGTATTACCGCACGATGCTGGCGGCTGCCGGGGTGCCGGAGTCTTTCATAAGCAAACTAATGGGGCACAGGAAGTATCTCGATGAGAGCTATCTGCGAGCGAAGAAAGAGATGTTGGTTCAGGAGTACCGCAAGGCAATGCCGAAGCTTACCATCTCCACGCCGGTCAAGAAGGAAACCAAGTTCGACAAGCTGCTGCAGATGGCGGAGTCGCTGGGCATATCGGAGAGCGAGCTGCGGGAGTTCGTTACAGAGCGATTCTTCCACGGCCAGGTGTATGTGCCCGCCGAGGGCGAGGAACTCCCGGAGGGCGGCGGTATAGACGTGCTCGAACTGGCGTATGCCATTTTTCCGGAGGAGGTGGACCGGCTGTTCAAAGAACTGGTTCAACGGAAGCTACAGGGCACCGACAACCCCGGCAACGCCCAGAAAGTGGTGGAGGAAGAGCAACTGGAGGACTATCTGGCCAAGGGTTACAAGGTCGAAAACGTGCTGCCCAGCGGGCGCATCGTGGTGGCAGCGTAGAGGGCTACTACTTCTGCAACCATTCTTTGCATGCCTTCTTCACTTTCTGTTTGAATTTTTTATAACCTTGTTCTTCCCATTGAGATTGCCAAATATCTTCATCGCCATCTTTTGTCGCAGCCTCAATTAAATCATCAGGTAACTTCCAGCTCCAATCCTTTCTCTCCGTTTTTCCAGTTTTATAATCTTCTGCGATAGCTTGTAATTTAAACGAATATTCCTTTCCGCTTTCGCACCACCCCCAGTTTCCTCTCCATCCCCCTCTAGTAATCTTCCTTTTTTCCATTACTGGGCGTTTTCCGGGACCCAATACAATTGGATTTACATCTTCAACTGTAAACTCGGGAAAACCATCTTCTTGGAAATTATGCTTAAAACTAGCAGGCGGGTTACCGGGCGGTCTAATTCTAGAAGGAATTTCTTTGATTTTCTCTGAAAGTGCATCATATGTTTCTTTTCTTTCTAGAAAATAGGCATCGGGCGAAATAAAAACTTTCAAAAGATGAATTTCTTTCCTCTCTCCCGGTAGAAGACTGTATGCTTCTGGATTTTCAATTAATCCCCATCTTGCATAAAATATCTTGTCATCATTGTTATTGTACCATACCTGCACTTTACAATTTTTTGCAGTTGCCCTCCCTTCATTTCTTACTGTTACTTTTAGAAATATGGCGGGCCTGGCAAGTGGGACTTCAGGAAAGAAAAACATTGGAGCAACATCAAGACTAATTTTGCCAAATACGATTCGAGGTTGCTTGATATGCTCTATGTAAAAATAATATAATGCTGGTGGGCCAATGGCTATAATCGGGCCAATTAGTGCCGTAAATATAAGGGCTTTCTCTGGGTTCTCAGTATACCAAATGGAAATAATCAGTAGTGCCCCAATCCAAATCCCAGCCGCTATAGACAATTTCCAATGTTTTTCCAGCCAATTATACATTTCCCTCTTATTCCTGATAGAAATGAACCAATGGCTAAATAAATCTTGCTAATTTACAAGATGATTCTTTAAAAATGCGAATTAGCGGGTGCTGAGTACCTTTCATTTACCGCTTTATGTCATATTCTATTCCCTAGTTTGTATCACATACCTTTTTATACAAGGGGGGAGATTTTTGTTATAATGCAACCAAAACAGTTGCTCCGGGATTGTTCGGAGGGGAACGTAGAAGCTTGTGAGGTGCTGTACTACTTATACCCCGAAATCTGGCAGGAAATGTGCCTTGAAACTTATCATCGAGACAAGCGCTGGTGGCCAACACGAGAAACAGCCATAAGAGCCGGAGGTGCCTGTCCAGTCGACCCCCAAAGATATATGTTGCAAGATAGTCGTTATCAGCCAGACATAGACCTGCGTGTCGGATAGCCCTCACACAAAATATGTTTGGGAATCCAGCTGGCCTTTTAGGGCGAAGTATCGAAGTGAGTGGGGCCGTCCATAAGCGTAATTTGCTCGTAATAGGAGAGGGAAGATTATTCCGGCAAATGTAGCCAACAATCCAGCCAGTGCAATGTTATGTTCTAATATGTCCAATGGGGTGGGTTGTTTCTTCTTTTCTTCGTCTAATTCGTGAACTTCAGGAAGCTGAGGATTTGCAAAAAGGGATCCGCTCCATTCTGAAATAAGATTCCACTGCTTAGATTGCGTTTTTTCCTCAACCGTTGGCTCTTCATCAGCAACTGTTGCAGTAGTGGAGAGAATTAGGGCGATAGTAAGGGTCAACAGGATGATTGTCCTTTTCACACTATAAAAACTAGTGAGGGTTTATAAGCGTTCTTCCAGATAAACAATTTCAATTATTCAATGCCTCCAGTAGCAGTTCTCCCTTTTTCGTCAGGTTATAGACCTTTCTCCTGCCTTCTTCCGTGTATTCGATGTATCCTTCTTCTACGAGTTCGGCCAGGTGGTCGTAGATGGAGCCCATCGGCAGGTCGGTGTTTTTCGCTATGAGGTAGCC
This sequence comes from Thermoplasmatota archaeon, assembly GCA_049975285.1. Lineage (GTDB taxonomy): Archaea > Thermoplasmatota > E2 > UBA202 > DSCA01 > CAZESS01. Next base: position 537 of record JBNGDQ010000037.1, on the reverse strand, counting down.
GTGTTTCGGGCTGTCCCGTAGCTCAAAAAGGATGAGTTTCTTCGGCTGGCTCACGATGCCCATGTGCCATAGTAATACACTATACCATCCAAAAAGAATATAACAGAAAAAACGATATAGTAATACGGGAGATGAAGCGAGAACCGGCCCTGCTGTTGATATGCGCTGTGGTATTTTTATCTGGCTGTCTCGCCGGCGAGGGCCTGGGCAAACCCACTATAGAGGGTATCGGTCACGAATGGGGCACTGTCACGCACGGAACCACCGAGATATATACCGAGGTGCAGGTCAAGAACCCTAACCCGGTGGGGCTGCCGGTGAAACAAATGTATTGCGACTTCAATGTTAACGGCATCGAGATGGGCGAGAGCGCCAGCGAGACCATCGGCACACTTCCGGCCAACACGACGACCACCGTATCGCTGCTCACGACCATAGACAACGGTAAGCTTCCCGACTGGTGGATACATCATGTCCAGCATGACGAACGGAGCACCGTCCACCTAACTGGCGGTGTCGTGTTCGATTTGAAGGTCA
>JBNGDQ010000036.1:0-10982 GCA_049975285.1 Thermoplasmatota archaeon | reverse complement strand
GGAGGAACTACTGCTTCGAGCCGGCGAACTCCACGGGCATCTCTGCCCCGGACTGGCTATGGGGGTTATGGCCGCCGTGCACGCCGTGCAACAGAGGGGATGGTCTTCCGAGGGCATGGAACACGTCGTCGCCATCGTGGAGACCAACAACTGCTTCAGTGATGGCGTGCAGTACGTCACCGGCTGCACGTTCGGCAACAATGCCCTGATATTCCGTGACCTCGGCAAAACCGCGTTCACCCTGACGGACAGAACTGGTGAAGGCATACGCATCGCAGCCCGACCGCGAGAGCAGCAGGACGACGAGTTTGACGAATTATTCGAAAACGTGGTGAAGGAACGGGCAGGCACCGACGAGGAGGAAGCCAGGTTCAGGGATCTCGCCCGGCAGCGCTCGTTCGCCCTTCTCGAGCGAGACGTCGAGGAACTATTTACCGTGGAACAGGCATCCGTTGACCTGCCAGGGTACGCGCCAATTTATGACACCGTCATCTGTGCATCATGTCATGAACCGACCATGGCCACCTGCATCGTTGACAAAAACGGACGACGGCTCTGCCTGACGTGCGCTGGCGAGCCATACGGCGAACTCACCGGTGATGGCATACATCAGGGGGAATAACTACAGGTTTTTCTGTATCGTGGCGCCGAGCCGCCTGATACCCTCGGTGATATCCTCATCGCTGGGATTCGAAAAGTTGAGACGCATGGTGTTGCCGCCGCCTCCGTCGGCGTAGAAGGCGCGACCGTGCACGTAGGCCACTTTCTCCTTGATGGCATCCTGGAACATCTCCCGGGTGTCAATGTGCTCAGGGAGCGTCGCCCATAGGAACATGCCACCCCGGGGATGCGTCCACTCGCAGCCCTCCGGGAAGTATTCCTCCAGCGCATCCAGCATAATGTCCCGCTTCCGCCTGTACATGGATATGATGTTCGGCAGATGCTCGTCCATGTGCCCCTCGGTGATAAAACGATGGGCGATACACTGCGTGAACGTCGGCGTGCACAGATCGACGGACTGCTTCGCCAGCTCCATCTTGTCCACCACGCCGTTCGGGGCGATGACGTAGGCGAGCCGGAAGCCGGGCGACAGCACCTTGGAGAACGTCGCCATGTAGACCACCTGGTCGGACAGCGCCCGCAGCGGCGGCAGCGCTTCTCCCTCAAAGCGAAGCTTGCCGTAGGGGTCATCCTCGAGGAGCACGAGGTCGTGTTCCTCCGCCAGCTCGACGATGCGGCGACGCCGGTCCGCGGACATCTCGACACCGGCGGGATTCTGGAACGTCGGGACCGTATAGATGAGCTTGCCGGGTCTGCCGTTCTGCTCGGCTTCCTTGATCCTGTCCTCCAGCAGGTCCACGTTCATGCCGTCCCGGTCGACGGGCACGCCGACCATGTTGGCCCCGTAGGCCCGGAAGACGTTGATGCCGCCCAGGTAGGTGGGCAGCCCGAGAAAGACCGTGTCATCGGGATTGAGGAAGACCCGCCCGATGAGGTCGAGCGCCTGCTGTGACCCCACCGTGATGAGCACGTGGTCCATGTCGATGTTGATGCCGTCGTCGGCGACCATGTCCACGATGGCCTGCCGGAGCTTTACCTGCCCCTTCGTCGTGCCGTACTGGAACGCTGCGTTCGGCTCCTCCGCGATGATTTCTTCCACGATGTGCTGAATCTTATGAACCGGAAAAGCCTGGGGATTGGGGAGCCCCCCGCCAAACGATATAACGCCGGGCTGCTGGGAGACCGCCAGCAGGTCCCGTATCTCTGAGGACTTCATCCTCCTTAGATTCGTTGAGTAGTGCTTTGAAACATCCATCGGGGGGTAAATATGCTATGCTCTTAAATGTGTTGCCTGATGGATGCCAACACGTACCACGGTATCCGTGTCTGTTCATAGCTGCCCTCGAACATTTCTATGCCTGCCTCAAAAGGGATGAAGGTCAGTCCAGCCAGGTGCCCGGCACGAGATTGAACATGACCATCGTTACCTGAGCCATATCCGTACCAGTTGCTCCTTCCACCTTGACTTCGACGTCATGGTTACACAGCGCGATTTTGCTGTACTCATGCTCGAATGGCGACGTTTCATCTATACCTCTGACCTCCCCGTCGAGATAAAACGTGACCCGCTCGACCGGCTCGCTGCCCTGCACGTCGACGCGCACATGAGTATGACCGAACACGATGGTACGATAGCTCCCCAGCACCATGACTTTTTTATCGCCGGCGTATAGGGCCCCGCGCTCGGGTTCGACGAAGCGGGTATACAGCGCTACCTCCCGGTCTGCAATGGATGCCACGGTGGCAGTCGCCAGCTTGCAGACCTTGGTGAGATAGCTGAAGTTAACGTGCTCGATGGTATCCTGCGGTGAATGATAATGAGGATTGAATTCGTATTCAAGGAAAAACACGCCCTCGTAGCCGTAATTGATGAAGGATTGATGGTCGCTTCCCGGGAAATTCCGGTTCCGGTGGATGGACAGATCGATGCTGTCGCCGTGGCTGTCGAGCACCTGCTGCGCCGCGTCGGTGAGCCAGGTGGATGCATCGTTGGCACACAGCCGGATGGTGCTGCCGCCCTCGGTGCTCACGGCATGACCGACGCCGTCGAGCTGGAGAACGGCGAGGATGGATTCATCCCGCTCATAAGCCTCACGGGCATACACCCCGCTGCCGTAAAGACCCTGCTCCTCGCCGGAATAACAGATGAACTTGACTGTATGCTGGAATGAGTAGCTGCTGAGCACCTGAGCGGCCATCAGTACGCTGGATACGCCGGACCCGTCATCATCCGCCCCGGGCGAAACATCCACGCTGTCGTAATGCGCCGACATGATGACGGTATAGTTTGTCTCACCGGGCAGCGTGGCCACCACGTTGTCGCTGCTTAACCCGTTGTGTTGCCAGGCATGATAGGTCACGTTAAGCCCATAGCTCTCAAACTCACTATAGATGAACGATGCTACCTGCCGGCATTCATCGCTCCCCGTTGGATGCGGCCCTACATCCTGGATGGTCTTGTCGTACCGGTACAGCTCATCGGTGTCAACGGCGGCAATGATATCCGCCAACTGGTCATCATCTGCCGTTACCGGCTGCAGCGACGCCATTACCGGGGCCACGAGCAGAGCCAGGATAACAGCGGTAAGGAGGACACTCCGGTGCATGGCCGCTTAAACCGAGCGCGTATTTATACTTTAGCGGCGATGAGAAAAACATTTCAACCCAGTGTACATCCTAACTCGGATGGACGTTGTCCTGCATCTCGGAATGCTCGCCGTCGGCCTGTTCCTCCTCGCCAAAGGAAGCGACATATTCATCGATGGAGCCGCGGCGGTCGGCAAGGCCACCGGCGCATCCGAACACACCATCGGTCTCACCATTGTCGCTTTCGCGACGTCGCTGCCTGAGCTCGCCGTGTCGTCACTCGCCGCGTTCCAGGGCCAGGCGGGCATATCCGTCGGCAACATCGTCGGCAGCAACATTACCAACATTACCCTCATCCTGGGTATCTCCGCCCTCATAATGTCCCTGTATGCTACCCGAGAATCTCGCCGGGACTCCGTATTGATGCTGGGAGTCACGCTGCTCCTCATTGGCACGCTCGTGCTTGATAAACGCATCGATATCTACGACGGCACGCTCTACCTGGCCCTCTATGGAGGCTTCCTGTACTACTGGTGGAGAACCCACCGGCGGGAACGTCCGGTTGAGGTGCCGGATGTTCAGCAGGAGGGTTTGCTGAAGAACGCCGTCCTGCTTGTGGTTGGCGCCGGTGCAGTGGTAGGGGGTGCACACCTGACGGTCAATGCCGCCGTGGACGTAGCTGGCGTGTTGGGTATTTCCGACACCGTCATCGGGCTGAGCATGGTCGCCTTTGGTACGTCGCTGCCCGAGCTGGCGAGCAGCGTCGCCGCCGCTTTGAAGCAGAGTCACGGCATCGCGGTGGGCAACATCATCGGCAGCAACATCATCAACATTCTGCTGGCGCTGGGCATCAGCGGCGTCATCCGGCCCATCGTGGTGGATGAAAAGATGCTTTTCATGCTGCCGTTTCTGTTGCTGGTCTCGGTGGTGCTGACGGTGTTCGCCCGCCGCCGCATGAAGATACAGCATGGAGCCGTGCTGCTTGCCCTCTACGCGGGATTTATCGTCCTGCTGTTATTGTAACCGCGTTGGCACAGAAAACATTTAAGTATCTGAGGTAAATACCGAAACCGATACTATGACGGACACACAGGAATCACCGGTTTTTCCACCACCGAAAGAATTCAAGGAAAATGCGTGGGTCAACGATGCAGGTATCTACGATGAAGCGAAGGACTACGAATCCTTCTGGGAGGAGCGGGCGGAGGAACTCATCGACTGGTACGAGCCATGGGATACCGTGCTGGAGGCCGAGCCACCCTACTACAAGTGGTTCATCAACGGCAAGCTCAACGTCTCCTACAACTGCCTCGACCGCTGGATAGAGAACGGCGACGGCGACAAACTCGCATACATCTGGGAGGGAGAAGAAGGCGAGACGCGGAAGTTCACGTACAAGGAGCTGCACCGCGAGGTCAACAAGTTCGCCAACGTGCTCAAGAACCTGGGCGTAGAGAAGGGAGACGTGGTCTCGCTCTACCTGCCCATGATACCCGAGCTGCCGATTGCCATGCTGGCCTGCGCTCGCATCGGCGCCCCGCACTCCGTCGTATTTGCCGGGTTCAGTGCAGACTCGCTGCGGGAGCGAGTCAAGGACGCCGGTACCAATGTAGTCATCACCTGCGATGGATACTTCCGGCGGGGAAAACTCCTCGACCACAAGACGAAGACCGACGATGCCATCGACGCGCTGGATGTCCAGAGCATCGTGGTCAAGCGGGCGGATAACGACGTCGACATGATGGAGGGCCGCGACCACTGGTGGCACGAGCTGATGGCGGACGCCGACGAGGAATGTGAGCCCGAGGTCATGGACGCCGAGGACCTGCTGTTCCTGATGTACACCTCTGGGACGACGGGGAAGCCCAAGGGAGTCATGCACACCACGGGCGGTTACCTGACCGGCGTGGCGACGACGATGAAATACGTGTTCGACATCAAGGATGACGACGTCTACTGGTGTACGGCTGACATCGGCTGGATTACCGGTCACAGTTACATTGTGTACGGGCCGCTGGCGCTCGGGACGACCAGCGTCATGTATGAGGGAACTCCTGACTATCCGGAGCCCGACCGCTGGTGGGATATCGTGGAAAAATACAACGTCTCGATCCTGTATACGGCACCGACGGCCATCCGGATGTGTATGAAGCTCGGCGAGGAATGGCCCAACAAGCACGACCTCAGCAGTCTTCGCCTGCTGGGCAGCGTCGGGGAGCCCATCAACCCCGAGGCGTGGATGTGGTACTACCGGGTCATCGGCCGGGAGAACTGCCCCGTCGTGGACACCTGGTGGATGACCGAGACTGGCATGCACGTCATTACGCCGTTGCCCGGCGTCACCGACCTCAAGCCCGGCTCTGCAACGTTCCCCTTCCCCGGTATCCAGGCCGAGGTGCACGACAAGGACGGAGAAGTGCCCCGCGGACAGAAGGGCGACCTGGTGATTGCCACCCCATGGCCGTCGATGCTCCGCGGACTCTACAATGCCCCGGATAAGTACATGGAGGAATACTGGGCGAAATACGGCACCGACAAGTTCTTCACCGGTGACGGCGCCATCCAGGACGAGGACGGCTACTTCTGGCTGCTCGGCCGGGTGGGAGACGTGCTCAACGTCGCCGGCCATCGCCTGGGCACCGCGGAGGTCGAGAGCGCCCTGGTGGACCATGCATCGGTTGCAGAGTCAGCCGTCGTCGGCATCCCGCATGAGGTCAAGGGACAGGTTCCCTTTGCCTACGTGGTGCTCCGCGGGGGCTACGAGGGAAGCGACGACCTGAAAAAAGAGCTCATCCGGCACGTGAGCAAGATCATCGGGCCGACGGCGCGGCCGAGCGATGTATTGTTCGTCGACGACCTGCCCAAGACTAGGAGCGGCAAGATCATGCGCCGCATCCTGAAAAACATTGCGTCCGGCGGCGAAATCGGCAACGTGACCACGCTGAAAAACCCGGAAGTTGTCGACGACATCGCCAGCAAGCTGAAACGATAATCCCTTTTCCCTTCTTTTTCCTTTCTCTTTTCCTTTTTATGTCATACTGTTTTTTTGTATATCCCAGCACATATAAAATGGCGGTGCAACGCTAATTATAAATAATCCCGACTGGATGTACGGATGGAGGCACACCATGAGAAGATACGCCAAAATAATAGTTGTAGGCATACTTGCGATATTGATATGCGCAGGCATGACAGGTATTAACACTGTGAACGATTCAGCCACCACGACGTCATCCGACGAAGTGACGCCGGTCGAACCGACGGGAGAGCCAGGCGAAATCCCAGAGATGCGCCGGCTGGACACCATCGATGACAGACCAGTGGCCACGGCCATGCAGGAAGAAACAGATATGGGGTACAACGTGGATACCGGCGACAGTATCTACCAGGCGTTGCCCATCTATCCCGGCGAAGTCATCGACGACAGTCCCGGACGAGGCAGCACCGGGACCCTTGATAACAGCGACAGTGACGACTGGTACAGTTTCTCCGTCTGTACCGGCCAGCAGATTCAGGTATCCATCCAGGCAGACATGGCCGTAGCCATGGAGATATCCAACCCCCTCGGCGAAGTCGTCGCCACATCCGAAGCGGGAACCAGCGAATCGCTCAGCCACGATGCAACCACCACCGGGCGATGGTTTTTACACCTCTCCACGGACGCAGGCGCCGGTAGCTACGAGCTCGACGTAACACTCGCGGGTCAGAATGATGCCGGCAGCGGCGACGACGCCGGGGACACCCTCGGCAGCGCCCTCGCCATCGCGCCGGGTACCCATGAAGGCTACCTGGACCGCCAGGACTGGTACGACTTCTACAGCTTCCAGGCTTCAGCCGGTCAGGGCATCATAGCCAGTATCACGCCGCCCGAGCGCACAGACTTCGACATACACCTGTACAACCCCGCTGGTGAGCGGGTGCATTACGCCAGCTACTACGGCCCCGATGAACTGGAATACCCGGCTGATGCCACGGGTACCTGGACGCTCAAGGTAGACATCTTCCCCGGGTGGGATACCTCACTCTGGCCGGACGACTACTACCTCTACGGCTCCGGGACCTACAAGTTCACCCTTGAAGTAGGCGGCTCAGCCGAGGCACCCCCTGGCCCGATTCCACAGCCCGACGTTACGCCAGTGGCGCAGACCTTCAAAATCGCTGACGATCCCGACAGCAACGCCGACGAGTACGGCTACCTGGCAGCGGTGCCGGCAGCCAACTACCTTGACGGCGGACAGCGATATGTCTCGCCCATCGTCTACGAGAACGTCGACGACCCCACTCACTGGTTTGGCACCATCGACGACACCACGCAATATCTGCTGGACGACTGGAACACCTATCTGGACCGGCATGGTATGACTGCGGAGGAATACATGGTTCCCAGCGACCCCGTCCAGGCGGCAGCCCAGATCGCCACGGACAAATGGGATTCCACGGATACGGCCGTTGTCGTCCCGGTTGGCAGCGAGTTCACCGATGAAACCACGACCGTAATTGATAGCGACGCCACGCTCAACGTCCAGGCTGAGAGGACGACAGCCGCCAAGGACAGCAGCCAGCTCAAGGACATCGGCGGCAAGCAGGCACTCCCCATGTTCGTGGGCAGCAAATGGGCCGCCATGACCATCTACGCGGAGCCCACCTCCCCAGGCCTGGGGGTCATCACCCCGCGTTACGAGGTTGGCACCGAGGAAGACTGGCCGCACCCCTACGATGGGCCGGGTGACAACACCAACATCTACTTCCCGATAACGATACCTGGACTGTGGTTCCCCTACGCCGCGGAAAACAGCGGCGACTGGACGCTCGAGGTCACCAAGTATACCGGCGACCGCCACAAGATATCCGTTGACGACGCGAGCAGCAGTCTCCAAGTGACTGTCACCACCGATGAGCCCAGCCACTTCAAGGTGTTCCTGGTAGACCCCCGCGGTAACATCCGCCGACCGTCCGTGCCCCACTGGAACGACCCCGCCTACGAGAATATCAACCCCCTCCATATATGGAATGGATATCACAACCCCGAAATCGGCTTCGAGGAGTGGCGACGCTGGGAATCCCCAGCCACCGCTGAGCAGACACTCGAGGTACACTACCCCCTGACGGGTGACTGGACGGTCATCGTGGCGCCGCATTATCCCTACGGGGAGGAGAAGACCAGTGACAGCATAGATTACCATATCACTGCCTCGGTGCGGCAGCACAGTCAGCAGCGGACCAATGCAGCCCTGTCGGCAGCCAACGGCGCCGTCCTGGCCTCGCTGAACCATGCACCGTTGCTCTATGTGACGGCAGATGAAATCCCGGCGGCGACGCAGAACGCGCTCGACACGCTCGGTGCATCGAACATCATCTTCGTCAACCTCGGCGAGATCAGCACCGCCAATCCTGGTGGCACCACGTATACGACGATGCAGCAGGTCGTCGATGCCATCAAGCAAAACAGCGCATCGGAAAACTATATCACGGTGACATCACTGGGCACCGGCGATGGCTACTTCGCCCCGGCGGCCATGATCGCCGCGTACCACGGCAGCCCCGTCCTCAACCTCGGCGAGATACCGGAAACCTATGACCTCATCGACAAGGCGACCGCCTGGCGGGAATACGCGGGCGGCTGGTACCATGGCATGCGAGCCCAGGCACATCTGTCCATGATGGCTGAACCATTCGATTTCGTCGAGATGCTCAAAGGAGCACTCCAAGGCAATATTCCCGACCCCGGCTTCGATATGCATCAGCGCTGGTACGGCGGTATCCAGGAGGCAATCGAGGCCTGGATTACGGACTACGGTCTTGCAGGCGAAGGCCAGGAGGCATACATGTTCGTGGCGGACCGGGAGAACGACATCCGTCATCTCGTCATGCGCTCGCTCTCCGGCAATGAGTCCTTCGCCGGACAGATACCCTTCGATACACCGGCGATGGACACCAATCTGATCTGCCGGGATATCCTGTATCCGGCTATCATCTACGCGAATCCCGGTCGAGACGTGTCCACCTCGCAGTTGATGAACTATCCAGATGGCACCCGGTACTCCAGATGGGACATCAACAACGGCGAAACCGTGATGGTGTACTCGTCGCGGTCAACCAAGGAGAGCTTCTCTTCGCATGACCGCTTCTATGAGGGACACTGTGTCTGGGACAACATGCTGGAACGCTACAATGCGGGTGCCTGCGTCAACTACTACGCTGGCCACGGCACCGGCGGCTCCGGCGTCTCCGCGCAGTTTAAATGCATTGCCGACCAGTTCCCCTACGCGGAGCACTATGTCAACAACCCGCATACCGTATGGTGGGACAGCTGGCGCGGCTACAGCGGCTACGACGGCTCACATACCAGCGATGCATCCTACCCGCGCTGGGGCGGCACCTCCTGGTACAACGCGCAGGAACCCGGACTGTACGACATCATCCACTTCAAATGGGTGGACCGGGACCTGGACAACCTGCACAGCCTGTTCGAGCTCTGGATGAGCTGTACCACCGGCCAGCATTTCGGCCCCGACGTCTACCTGGAGCATGGCGCAGCGCTATGGTACGGCAACGCCGGTACGGGCAGCTGTCCGCCGGGTGACTACTTGGATGACATTGCACTGCATGAGGTGATGGTCAACGGAGCCAGCATCGGTGAGGCCTACTCGAAGAACGCCTGGCTGATATACCGGGATTATACGACGGATGATCCTGCATCGGTATACGGCTGGTCGTCCCTGCAGATAAGCCACATCCAGGTCATCTTCGGTGACCCGACGATGACTGTCTACAGCCCCGAGTGGACCGAGCCGACACCCATCGAGGCATAGTCTCTTTTCCCCTCTTTTCCCTTTCTTTTTGATTTTTACTCTTGCTAATAGACAGTTGGCTATGGTTTAATTGTAGTCATTGCTTTTTGGTAGAAGAGTAATTATATAGTGGATGGCCGTATTTGGATATGTGGATATTGAGTGGATACTGGTCGGTTTAACCTCACTGGTAATTTTTGTGGCAACTGTTGTGCATGGCATTGCCGGGTTTGGGTATGCTCAGGTGGCCATGGGTTTGCTCCCGCTGTTTCGGAGCCCTGGTCCGGCCTCGGTAGTGTTCACGATTACGGCGGTCTTTGCCAACTGGCGTGTATTCTGGAGCGTCCGTGATGAGTTTGCTTGGAAGGATTGGGCAGTGCCAGTAGCAGGACTAATTGTTGGGTTGCCCGTAGGCATCTACGTGTTCACAGGTTTAAACGATGCTCTGATGCGCCTTGCCATTGGTATAGTCTTGTTGGTTTCTGTGGCCTTTATTATCGCTATACGGCAATCTTCTTTTGTTAATAATTGGATACAGCAGAACAATATCAAACCGGGATGGAAAACAGCGGTAACTGCCGGATTTTTCGGCGGGATTTTAGGCGGTGCTGTTGCTATACCAGGGCCGCCCATGATTCTCTATGGGGCATTCATGATGGGTGCCGGTTTTTGGAGCGATACAAAAATGAAAGCAGTGCTTACAGCATTTTTTGGAACGCTCATGCTGTATCGGCTGGGCACGCTTATAGTCACGGCTGATGTAACCCTCCCTCTTACCATTGAGGCGTTGATTGCACTGCCTGCTCTCTTTCTTGGTGCCTGGGCAGGAATCCAAGTATTCAACCGGCTTCCTCAACATATCTTCCGCTGGCTCGTGCTCATCGGCCTAACAATCACAGCTGCGCTCCTCATTATCGCAGCTTTTTAATTAGGACAGGAAAAAATGCGGCAGTCAAATACTGTCCTCTCAAATATTTATCTTATGTCATATATTGTATGGTGCCAAAAACGTTTTCCTGTACCCTAACTTCGCCACTTAAGTAG
>JBNGDQ010000035.1:0-11593 GCA_049975285.1 Thermoplasmatota archaeon | reverse complement strand
GATAAAGAAAACATTTATAGCGACCGCGCCATTTAACTGTTCATATGGCAGACTCGATGCAGAGGACCAGGGGAATCGTTACGGTTATGGTTATACTTCTTTTGCTGTCTCATCTCCTGCCCGTGCTCCCGGCGACGGCTGAAACACCGGGAGCCGGATTCGAGCAGGGTATATCCTGGGCTCCGACCACGTACACCCGGAAGGCAACGTTGGTTGGATTCGATGAACAAAGCGAGCTCGACGACTACGCATATCTGTCAGCGGTGCCCACGTCCGTATTTTATGACCATGACGGCGACCGCCTCTATACGCATCCATTGCTGTTCCATCAGCCTGACAGCGCCATCGGCGGCGAAACCGATCGAGCCCTGAACGGGAAGCAGGGCGTCGACTATCTGATGCAGGACTGGATGAGCGCCTGCGATGGCCGGCTGGATGACCTGATGCTCATCAACATGGACGAGGGCGAGGTAGACCTGCCCGCCCGAAACGTGACCGCTATCAATGGTGACACACCGGCTGATATCGCCGGCCGGCTGGCCAAGCGGGACTGGTCGTATACCGATGCGGCAGTCCTGGCGGTCATCGGAGACGACGACACGGGAGGCTCCAATACAACCAGCGGGAGCATATCCGGGAGCTTTTCGGCTGGGGCAGAGGTGAAGACCACGAGCTTCCAGGTGGCGCAGAGCAATTCGCTCAACCCCGTCTACCACGAGTTCACGGTGCCCGAGGGCTACAGGTATCTGAAAGCTGACCTGTGGTGGGACTGCTTCATCCTGGGCGGCTTCATTGCCATCCCACCGGGTGACCCCGATCTGCAGCTGTTCTGCCAGCATGGCAGCGAATGGATGCAGACCGCCGCCGTGGCCACCTGGAACATCCTCACCGGCCCGGCGGAGCAGGCCGCCTCCTACGTATACAACACGGGCTCCTGGCGGGTCGGCGTCACTGATATTCCCACCGAGCGGGACAAAGAGATACCGCGCATCGATCTCTTCGGCGGGCTGTTCTCCCTGCAGGGCTCGGCCTTCCAGGCGCTCCGCGGCATGCGACGGGGCGTCATGTACAACATCGACGTCGAGATGTATCCAGGCACCGAGGTCGACGTGCCCGACGTGCCAGCCACGGGCGTCGACAATGCATCGTTCACGCTGGAATGGACTGGCGACGCGCAACTGGGAATGTCGCTCATTGGCCCCGCCGGTGAGGAAATCGTATCCTCCCGCAACGAGAGCAGCTCAACCCAGCAGCTCGAGGTAGAAAAACTGGGCGGCTGCCGGCCCGGCGAGCACTACAGGCTCTGCGTGTTCAGCATGGAGCGCAGCGCGGCGAGCACCGTCGACTTCACTGTCTCCTACTCCTGGCATAACCGGACATCTCAGCATCGAGAACAGTCACTGGCCTCGGCCAGCCAGGGCGCCATCCTGGCATCGGCGCTCAACGCCCCGCTGCTCTATATCTCACCGGACGGGATGCCCTCGGCGACCAAGTCAGCGCTCCGCACTCTGGGCGTCGACCGGGTGCACATTATAGATGTCGGGGAGCGCCTGTCGGATAAGGCGCGCATCGATGTCCGGAACGTCGCCGGCATCGAGGCCTGGCATACCACGGCGAGAGATGCCTACGATGCCATTCGCGATGTCACGGGGCAAAGCGACGTTATTTTCTCGACGACTGACCCGTGGACGTTCTGGCGGAGCGGGGAGCTGCAGCCCGGCGGCGAGTTCCCCGGCGCATTGTTCGTCGGCCCCGCTGCATATCTAGCAGCGCAGCATGGCAGTCCATTGCTGCTGCTTGAGATGCATCCCCGGCTGTCCTCGGCAGTGATATGGCACAACGAGTTCTGGCGGCGGCATGTCAGCGAGCGGTTTCTGTTCACGCCGACGGTGGCGGAGATGTATCTGACGGGCAAGCGGGTCTATGATTTTCTACATGATTACGGCTTCGACGGCAGCGGCATGGAGTCCATGGTGACCATCGGTGGGCAGTATGACATCGGCACGCCCTGGGATCGAGTGTTCGTCGGCAAAGCCAAGCCGGGCCGTATCTTTGGCTCGCCGGTGGACGCCGCCACGTGGATATCCCGCAACGTGTTCTACCCACGGCTCATCTTTGAAAACCCGGGGCTCAATCCCGACGGCGTTGAAATGATAAACGGCAGCATCAGCACGCGCCGCATCACGGGCGGGATACGACAACCGGTGGCGAACACGCTGGTCATCGAGCAGCCATCCGAGACGGAAAGCATGACGTATCCAGTGGTCTGCTCGTTCGTCACGCATAAGTACCGCTTCAACGAGCGCGCCGGGGAATACTATGGCTCGACCTATCAGTGCGCCGACGGGCTGATTCCCGGGGAGACGTTTACCTTCAATCCCATCGACCAGGGGCTGGGCGAGAAATATCTTGGCATTGAGGGAGCCATTTTCCCGGATATGACTGAGACCGAGGTGGTGCCCACGTATCTCCGCCGGGGCGGCTACGATGTCGCGTTTTCCACCTCGCTTGATGCAGTGGGTGCGGACCTCAACGCCGGGGCTGTCATGTGGATACATGGCTCCCATGGACTGGAGACCGAGTGCGGCTCCACGCTGTTCTGGGATCCCGATGAGGGATTCAGCAGCCACGACCCGATAGCACAGCTGGTGGAACCATTTGCCGGAGCAGCCAGGGAGGAAAACCCGTGGCGTGGCTATGAATGGTATCTCGGCTCGACGGCGGAGCCGGACACGATGACCATGGACGTGGAGGGCGTCATTCCGTTCACCAATATCCCGTTTCCCATCGCCACGGGCATGGACTGGGCGCTGGCCCGGGAGCCGGTTCGGGAGCTCCTCAACAAAATAATTCCCTTCTTTGCTCCCTTCAACGTGGATGACCGCTATGATGGCGTCATCGGTACGATTCAGTTCTCCCGGTATCCCTACGCGGAGAAGAACGCCACCGAGATCGAGGCGGTGCTCGATAATCTGCATTCGATGGGGTTCATCACGAGCATCTGTCAGACGGCCAACACTTATTTCCATCTGTCGCTGGTGCGACATGGCAGCGTGTTCCAGGTGCAGGATCCCTGGCCGACCTCCTGGTATGGTACCATCTGGCGGCAGAGTATCCCCCGCGACATCGTGCTAGGCGACACCGTCGGCGAGGCATACGTCAAGGGCATGAGCCACGTCGGCATCCTGTACATTACGGAGCCACCGCAGTGGTGGTGGGACATCATGGAGAACGTTGTCCTCTACGGTGACCCTGACCTCCGGGTGTGGGTGCCCAGCCAGCAGTACAGCAGCAAAAACACCTGGGAGGAGAGCGACGTGGAACCACTCGAGTATACGCCGACCCTGATAAACGGTCATGCGCTCTACGGCACCACGGTGCATCCGCAGGCAGAGGAGCCCTTCGAGTATATGCCTCTGTTGCTGGGCCTCGTGGTCATCGCGGTCATCGGAGCGGCTGGGTACCTGTACTGGCGCCGGAAGCAGGGAAACAAAAACTAAATAGCGACGGGTGTTTGCTCCTGATATGAACAAACTGGAGGCAGCACTCCGCGAGATTGACGCTGAGCCGGGCGACCGCATCCGCGTCGTCACGGATGACCGAACGTATGAGGGCGTCCTTATGCCGCATCATGCCTTCAGCGGCGCGGGCATCGTCACCGTCAAGCTTGACAGCGGCTACAACGTCGGTCTGTCCATCGAGGATGCCACGCTGTCTCTGCTCGAGAAGCAACAGTCAGGGCAGCCGGAACTCCGGGAGGCGCCGATGGATCCGGAGAAGCCGACGGTGGCTCTGCTGGGCACCGGGGGCACCATCGCCAGCTACGTGGACTATGAGACCGGGGCCGTCCATCCCGCCCGTACCTCTGAAGACATCGCATCATCCGTGCCGGATATCTTTGACGTCTGCAACGTCGACGCGGCCATCGTGGCTCAGAAGCTCAGCGAGAACATGGTCCCGGCGGACTGGACGAATATCGCCTCCGTGACGGCGGAAAAACTCAACAATGGGGCCAGCGGGGTCATCGTGGCTCACGGCACGGACACGATGCATTACACCGCGGCTGCGTTGTCCTTCATGCTGCAGGAGCTATCGGGGCCCGTCGTGCTGGTGGGCTCGCAGCGTTCATCCGACCGGCCGAGTAGCGATGCATTCCAGAATCTTGTGGCTGCCGCCCGCGTTGCCGTCACCGACCTGGGAGAGGTAGCAGTGGTCATGCACGCGGAGCCGTCACCGGGGGTCTGCGCCGTACATCGAGGGACAAAGGTCCGGAAGATGCATGCCTCCCGGCGGGACGCGTTTCGCAGCATCGACGCGAAGCCGCTGGCCTTCGTGGATACCGACGTTCATTTTACCGGAGCATATCGACGGAAAACAGACGGGGATGCCAGGGTTGCAGCGGAACTCAACGACAACGTCGCGCTGGTGTATGCACATCCCGGGCTCGACGAGGATGCCTTTGCAGCCATGACTGAAGGCAGGGATGGTATCGTCATCGCGGGAACCGGCCTCGGGCACCTCAACGAGGAACTGATTCCCTCCGTACGGGAGCTCACTTCGAGTGACATACCCGTCGTGATGACCACGCAGTGCATCTATGGGCGGGTCAACCTGCACGTGTACTCCAACGGCCGCCGGCTGCTACAGGCCGGGGTCATCCCCGGGGGTGACATGCTGCCCGAAGTGGCGTTGGTCAAGCTCATGTGGGTGCTGGCCAACGTGCCAGCCGGAGAGGTAGCCGAAACGATGCAGCGTAACCTGGCGGGTGAGCTGTCGGAGCGGACGCTGTATGACACGTTTCCCCAGCAAAAAACATATATGGAAGACAATATTAACGGTCAGAGAACATGAAATCAAAAGTGCTTGCGATTTTAGCAGTTATCATGATTTTGCCGCTGGCGAGCGCAGAGTTGACCAAGCCCAACTGGAGCACGGGAGACTACTGGGAGTTCGAGGGGCAGTACGATGGAAGCGCCTCGATGGGATTCGAGAATCAGACCATGGAGTCAAGCATCGACTCGGATATCACGCTTCGTGTCTCCGTGCAGGACCTCGAGGTCCGCCAGATAGAGGGAGAATACGTCGGTGTCTACGTGACCACCATGAGCGGCAGCCTCTCCGGGACGTTTAGCTATAAATTCGGTGATAACGAGTACAGCGGCGAGTTCACGTTTGACCTGAGCGGGACGAATCTGTTTTCCACTGTTGACCTCTCCATCATTGAATCCGAGGTGAACGTCAACATCAGTATATCCGGCCTGGAGGGTCTACCCGGCATTCCCTCCCAGCTGAGCAGCCTTACCACGTATGAGCCACCGCTCGATTTCATGCAGTTCCCGATAGACAGCGGTGACACCTGGACGACGCAGAGCACTGTCACCACGGAGTCCTCCATGGGGGGCACTCCGACGTCGACACCTGTTCAGTTTACGTTCCGCTGCGTCCGCATCATCGGCGACCTCTACCACATCGAGACCGACTATGTTCCCTTCATCGGTGACATCATCCCCATCAACAACACGCTCATCAAGTGGTCCAGTACCAAGGGCATGATCCAGGAGATACGGGGACAGTCACCGGAGCAGGATTTCTCCATAAATCTCGTCGACTACTCCTATGGAGGCCAGGCGAATACCCCCCCGACGGCGTCCTTCTCCTTCGATACGCAGGAGCCCTCAACGGGACAGATTGTCACGTTTGACGGCACCGACTCGAGTGATACCGACGGGAATATCGAATTCTACCAGTGGAACTTCGGCGACGGCGTCAACGCCACCGGGAGCAGTGCCCAGCATGCCTTCGGGGAGAAAGGCACCTACACGGTGACCCTCACCGTAGTCGACAACTATGGAAACACTGCTACCACCACGAAATCGATAACTGTATCCGGCTCATCCAGCGGTTCCTCACCTGGCTTCGGAGGGCTGTCCCTCGTACTGGCGCTCATCGGCGTAGCATTTCTCCTCTGGAAACGGAAGCGGGAATTTAGGTAATTTTAAATAGATTCCGGCATTAATGAAACCAATTGCCCGGGCGTAGAGGTATCCATGCAGTACGACCTATTATTGAAACGACCGAAGCTGACAATTATCATTTTTACTCTTATAACGCTGGTTATCTCTACCCAGGCGCTCGACGTGGTCATCTCCTCCGACATCGAGCTGTACATGCCCTCGAACCAGCCCACGGTGGAGACCCTCAACCAGATCCGGAAGGAATGGCCCGTGGACAACGTGGTGGTCTACGTCAGCGCTGACAATGTCACCGCCGTGTCGACGCTGAAGGAGATGGATGCCGTAGAGCGAGCGTTGAATCCAGATGACAGTGACAACATCGAGTACACGGCCAGTATTGCCTCGTTCTTACGGGATACCAACAATATTTTTCCCGTGATCGGGGGGGACATGATCCCCAACCGGCAGGCCCAGGTGGACCTCTTGCTCCGGTTTATCCCGGAGGAGATGAAGAACAACTTTGTCACTCCGGATGACAAGCACGCGGTCATCATCATCGCCACCGAGAAAGGCGTCGATGCGGATCAGCTGCTGGAGGAAAACGTGTATCCCATCCTGGGGACGACGGCTGAAACCGAGATGACGGCTACGGGCACCATCACCATGTACAAGGAGACCGTAGACTGGGTCATGAACCGTATCTACCCGGTTGTCGTGGTCTCCGGCCTCCTGCTGGTACTCACCATTCTTGCCTTCCATCGGAGCATGAAAGCCGTCCTTATATCCCTGGCGCCGGTCGGCTACGCTGTCGGTTTGACCTTTGGAACCATCGGTCTGATGCCCGTCCAGTTTGCCCCGACGGTCATCGCGGTTATCCCGCTGCTGGCCGCGCTGGGTATCGCCTACGCGCTGCACATGGTCAATCATTTCGCGGAGCGGGTGGAGGAATCCTCGCCGGAGGAAGCACTCCGTCATATCATCGGCACGACGGGTAAGGCAGTGCTGCTGTCAGCGGTGACCACTATCGTTGGCTTTGCCTCGCTGCTGTCGTCGACGATGCCGCCCATCGAGAACATGGGGCTGGCGTTCCTCATCGGCGTGCTGTATTGTTTCATCGCTACCATGGTTCTGGTGCCGGCGCTGCTGCTCATCTCCAACTACAAGCAGAAGGGCATCAAGGGCTGGGATTCGTTTGCGAAGCTCGTCAAGTACCGGAAACATATTTTGTTGCTGTTCATCGTGCTGACGGCGCTGTCGGTGGCGGCGCTGCCCAGCGTGTCCTCCGAGACGGACATCTATGAGATGATGCCCAGCCGGATGCCGAGCAGCCAGGCGATGCGGGCTTATTCTCAGGATTTCGACAGCGGGCAGATGGGGGTCGTCGAGATAGAGACCGGGCCGGAGGGCGTCCTTGAGCCGTCGTTTCTCCGGCAGCTTGAATCAATGGAGAAGGCGATAAACGTGGGTATCAAGAACGCCTCGGCGTATTCCATCGTCGACGTGGTCAAACGTCTCAACCTGGGCACGATTCCTGCTACCAAGGAGGAGGTCAAAAACCTCATCGAGGATAAACTCGGGGAAAAATATCGAACCATGATGCTCAGTGACGGCTACAACAAGACGCTGGTATACGTCAACATGCCGGTCATCCCGGTGGATGAGACCCGCGTTGCGGTGGAGGGCGTCAACCAGATTCTCCGGCAGTATGACGCTAAAATCGACGGTAGCATCACGTCTCTGGCGGGCCTGAGCTCCGTGACCGTGGAGATAAACGGCATGTTGATGGATCAACAGTTCCGGTTCATGTTTCTCTCCATGCTGCTCGTGTTTACCTGTCTGCTGCTGGTCTTCCGGTCCTTCAAATATGCCACGATTACGTTTCTGCCCATCCTCATTATTCTCGTCTGGCAGCCCGGCGCGCTTATCCTCACGGATACCCCGCTCAACGTGGCGACCATCATGGTGTCATCGGTGGCCATCGGCGCCGGCATTGATTTTTCGGTGCACATCACGGAGCGGGTGCGCGATGAGCTGAAGGAGCAGTCGCCTCTGGCGGCCATCAAGACGGCTATCGCCCGGAAGAGTCCCCCATTGCTGGAGACTACGCTGGCGCTCATCGCTGGGGGTATCCCCATCGCGTTGATGGAATATGAGCTGGTGACCCAGTTCATCATCCTCGTACTGGTGATGCTGGTGTTTGCCTGCATCGCGTCGCTGCTCGGCCTGGCAGCTATCTATTCCTATAAAAAGGGTACGTGGCTGGAGCGCTGGCCTTAGCCGTAGCTTTCCAGTTTTTTCTGGAATCGATAGGTTTCTCCCTCGATGTCCACCGGGTATTCACCGGTGACGCAGCCCAGGCAGAGGTCGTTTCTCGCGAAGCCGGTCGCCTGGAGCAAGCCCTCGATGGAGAGATACCCGAGGCTGTCCGCCCCGATGGTCTCCTGGATGGCTGCCACGTCTCTGTCGGCGGCGATGAGCTGCCTGCGGTCGGTCATGTCGATGCCGAAGTAGCAGGGAGAAATGATGGGCGGCGACCCGATGCGGACGTGTATCTCTTCAGCGCCGCGCTGCCGCAGGATGTCCACCATCTGCCGCATCGTGGTACCCCGAACGATGGAGTCATCGACGAGGACGACACACCGGTCGGACACGATGCTCCGGATGGGGTTCATTTTGAGCAGCACGTATTTCTCACGGAGACGCTGCGAGGGCATGATGAACGTCCGGCCGATGTACCGGTTTTTCATGAGTCCCTCCGCCAGCTGGATACCGGCTGCCCGGGCATAGCCGTAGGCGTGGGCCCGGCCTGAATCCGGGACGGGCACCACGATGTCCGCCTCGACAGGGTGCTCTTTAGCGAGCTGCTCCCCGATGCGCCGCCGGACCTGGTAGACGTCCTTCCCGTCGATGACGGAGTCCGCCCGGGAGAAATACACGTATTCAAAGAAACAATGCGCCGTGTGCCGTTCCCTGACCAGCTGATAGCCGGTGTAGCCCTCCGGCGTTATCTCCACGAGTTCCCCGGGCTTGACATCCCGGACGAAGGAGGCACCGAGCGCGTCCAGCGCCACGCTCTCCGAGGCGATGAGGTAGCCGTCGTCGAGCCGGCCGATGCAGAGCGGGCGGACGCCGAACGGGTCCCGCAGGCCGAACACCCGGTCATTATACATGATAGCCAGTGAGTAGGAGCCCTCCAGCCGCTTCATGACCTGCCGGACGGCCTTCTCGAAGCTCGTGTCCTTCAACTGGTCGGAGAGCATAAAGGCAATGGATTCCTCCTCGCTTCCCATGGCGAAGGTATGACCCTGATCCATGAGCTCCTGGCGAAGCGCACCTGCATTAGAGATAATACCGTTGTGCGCCAGCGCGATGTCCCCACTGGAGGTATGCACCAGCGTCGGCTGCGCGTTCTCCGGCGTCGACAGCTCGATGGAATAATACACGTGCGCGATACCCCGCTGGCCCCGGATGTCACCGACGTCGATGTTCTTGAATGCCTCGTTAACCAGGCCGAGACCCTTGTAACAGCAGATGCATTCATCATCGGGCTCATAGGTCGCGAGGCCGGCTGCCTCCTGTCCACGGTGCTGCAGCGCGTTGAGCATAAAATAAAAATCTGAGGCTACGTCGTGGTCTGCCGCGGCCGCCGCCACGCCGCATCGCTCCCTCATTTTGTCCAGTTGTACTCACGTCTCTTGCTGGATTTGCCAAAACCGCAGGCGGCACAGACCTTTTTGCGGACATGGTAGGCATGCTTGCCGCAGCGCCTGCAGATGATGTGCGTTTTGCCGCCGCCTGACTTGGATGGAGTTCCTTTGCTCATGGTATCACGGTGAGATGTACACGATGTTGTCCCCTCGCACGATGACCTTGTCCAGGTCGCGCTGTTTTTCGCCGTGCGTCAGCTCCTCGGCGTTGGTGAGCACCAGATTGAGGTGCGGGTGGTCGTAGCCGTCCAGCACGCCGCGGTATTCCCGGCCGCCGCGCAGCTCGACGATGACCCGTTTGCCGATGCTGCCATGCACCATCTCGAGGGGTTTCATTGGTAGAGTATGAAAGGGGTCTACTTAAATCTTTGCCGACGGTCAACAGAAGGAGAGGGAAAAAGCGGACGGATGCCCTCTCCCGTAGACTGTGGGGACAAAGGTACAGCTGATAGGGCCAGATAAACGTTTGCTGTATAGACTATATACCCTATATATTCATCTTGAATTCATCCAGCAGAAAAGGCAGGACAGGACACACGTGCGACGGTGGCTCTATGACAAAACCCATATCGGGAAGTACGCCGGTGGATGCCCTGCCCGTACTATGAACCCTGGCGTGTTTTTCAATGTTGCGCCCGGGCAGCGAGAAGAAAGGGCAGGGCGGGTGGACAAGAAGAGGTATCCCACTATGCTTTGCGGCATAATTCCCTGCCCCAGACATACATACGCCAGCGGTTCATTAATATTGCGCCGACCGGGATGCTGGAGGTGGGAATCGAACCCACGAGAGCCATCGGGCAGGCGACGGGGATTGCTACCCGCTCCAGCATACCTGCAACTCTGATTATTCAAAAATGTTGTGGCCACATACACATCCTTATAAATGCCCAGTCGTTATATGGATACATGACAACGTGCCCCAGTTGTAATCATGAGAACCCGGATCAGGCCAAGTTCTGCATGGAATGCGGCACGCCGTTGCCCCGGTCCAAGCAATGCGGCGAGGAACCATGGGAGGAAAGCGCCGGCGGACCGTAGTCGCCACCAGCGATATCTATCTCTTCTGAACCTTCTAAGGCGATGCTCCTGTTTTCCCGGGATGCAATCGGGAGCGAATCCACATATGGCAGGTATCCGCAAGGTTTTTATATGAAATTAACAACTGTTTATCTCATGCGTGATGGAAAACCTCGCATTATCCTGCTGGTGGAAGACGACCTGGCCATAGTGGAACTCCTGGACCTGTACTTCAAGCCACTCAACATCGAGCTTTACCGGGCACACGGCGGTATTGAAGGTGTTCAACTCTACCGGCGACTGCTCTCAAATGGAAAACGACCCGACCTCGTCATCATGGACATAAAGCTGCCAGCCATGAATGGCATCGAGGCAACGAAAAAGATAAAAGAGATAGACGACAGCGCCGTCATCTATGGATTCACCGCCTTTGCCTCCGTCAAGGGAGAAGAACTCCGCCGGGCCGGCGCCCAGAAAGTCATCCCCCGCACCTTTGGATTCTCCGCGCTTCGAGACATCGGCAGCTCCTCTATCACTCCCTCAACCTGACAGCGACGGAACCCCATGCCGTGTTCATTTCCTAATACAAAAATATAGTCGCCCAGCCCCATCCACCAAAAAAAGACCGGAAGAAAAAATGCTCCCGTCGGGATTTTGGCACGTATTTACACGTCAAAAAACCTAGTATACTGGAAGGCTGCCGTGAGCTCCCGGCTCTGGAAGGTATCAGTACTTCGGAATGTGGCAGAAAAAGATGGTAAAAGCTGCGGTTAAGACACATTCACCACGTTGCTCGCCTCCTATAGCGCCATCATCTACCTCCAAAAATAGCTGATAAATTATTACTTTCCGAACTACTGAGGTATTGAGTTACTTGTATAAGCTGTTTATGTACATTCCCAATAGACAGCGGAC
>JBNGDQ010000034.1:0-12022 GCA_049975285.1 Thermoplasmatota archaeon | reverse complement strand
GGTTATTGCTCCCCGGTCAGCTCCTCGGCGGCTTCCTGAACATCCCGGAGTATCTGCTCTCTGTCGGCATACAAGAACTCGCGTTCAAGCATCAGCGGCCGCCCGTCGACGATGGTCGAGGAGACCGCGCTATCCCCGGCGGCGTAGACCACCTGCGATACCGGGTCATGCAGCGGTTTCATGCCCGGCACGTCGAGGTCGAGAATGGTTACGTCAGCCGTGGCGCCCTCGGTGATGCCGCTGTCGATGCCCAGCCATGCCGTGGCGCTGCACGTGGCCATGTCAAGTACCTGCTGCGCCGGGACCACGGCGGCATCCCACCGGTGCTGCTTGTGGATAAGCGCTGCGTATTTCATTGTTTCCAGCAGGGAGAGCGTGTTGTTGCTCGCGGCACCGTCGGTTCCCAGGGTCACAGTGGCGCCGACCTCGAATAACTCCGGCAATGGCGTGAAGCCGCCCGTGCCGAGCTTCATGTTGCTCACTGGGTTATGCGAGACGGCAGCGCCGGCGGCAGCGATATCCCGGACCTCCTGCTTGGTTATCCATCCACAGTGGGCGAGCATCGTCCGCTCGGTCAGCATGCCGTGCTCCGCGAGCTGGGCCAGCGGTCGCCGGCCATGACGCTCCTCGACGTCGTAGACCTCCTGCCGGGTCTCCGAGCAGTGCGTATGCAAGGGCACCCCGTACTGCTGCGCCAAATCGGCGGATGCCTGCAGCCGTTCCCCTGAACAAGAGTAGGCTGAATGCGGGGCCACCACGGGCGTCACGAGGTCACTATCTCGCCATTTCTGGATAAACCGCTCGCAGGCCGGCAGCATCTCATCGCTGGTCATCTCGGCGGTATCGAAGTCGATGATGGAGAAGCCGGGAAACGAGCGGATGCCCATCTCACGGCAGACAGCGGCGATGGCATCCTCGAAAAAATACATGTCAGCCAGACAGGTGGTCCCCCCGGCGAGCATTTCAAGCAGCGCGAGCCTGGTACCCGCTTGAACGAGTCGTTCAGTAAGCTGTCCCTCTATCGGCCAGATGCGCTCCTGCAGCCATCGCTCCAGCGGCAGATCGTCGCCGTAGCCGCGCATCAGCACCATGGGGAGATGCGTGTGCGTGTTGACCAGGCCGGGCATCACGAGTTTCTCGCCCGTTATGACGTATTCCGCCTCGGTCGCGATGCGGGGAGACACTTCAGCGATGCGGTTTTCTT
Source organism: Thermoplasmatota archaeon (assembly GCA_049975285.1). Lineage (GTDB taxonomy): Archaea > Thermoplasmatota > E2 > UBA202 > DSCA01 > CAZESS01. The sequence goes on along the minus strand of JBNGDQ010000034.1, from coordinate 10,818 downwards.
CGATGTATACGTCTCCCTGTTCAACGGTGCGATGCCCGTCCTGGGTGAGAATGACGGCATCCTGGATGAGAATAGACATCCTATTCGATTATCTCGAGATGATACGGCTTGATAAACGGGCGGTCACCACCCACGAGTTCACCCTCTACCTCTATCGTCTTTCCTTCGAGGTCGAGTCGCTCGTTGATGAGTACGCCCCGGATGCCCTCCGTGGTGGACAGCCGGATGAGGTACTGGTCCCGGTAGGGCACGACCGCCTTGGCCATCCCCCGCATGGTTATGCCGCCCCTCATCGGAGCTGTACCTGTTGTTTCGCTGGGCTCTGTAGTGTACTGCTGGAATTGCTCCCGCAGCCGCCGGACGATATCGTCATCCACGGTACGGAATGCCATCTGGTCGGGATGGATCTCCCCGGCGAAGATGAGCGCCTTGCCGTCCCCGACCGCGAAGTTCCCCGTCACATCGGGGTTTTCCAGCGCGTTCTTGGAAAAGCTCGTTCTGGCCTTGACCACGACGTCAGCGTGACGCGGTACATCCATCTTGAGTTTTTCCGCCACGACCCTCGGGCGGTGCAGCTCATTGAGCGACCACCGGGTGGCCATCTTGTACGTTTTCGTGGGCGACTGCTTCTTCCATCCCAGTTCTATAGCGATGGAAACGGCGATGATGCCCACCACAAATCCTATAATCAGGGAAAGCACGTCCAGCACGCTATCACCAAACTATAATAGTGAGATGGGTATATAGGTTTTCATGACGAAGCTCACCTTCTTGGGAACGGGTGGCGGCCGCTTCGCCACCATTCTCCAAAAACGCGGCACGGGCGGTATCTACGTCGCCGACCGTGGCATCCTCATCCATATCGACCCCGGTCCCGGAGCACTGGTCAAAATGCATCAGCTCGGTCTCGACCCCACCCAGACGGATGCCATCCTGGTCTCCCACTGTCATCCAGACCATTATGCTGATGCAGAGATACTAACCGAAGCGATGACCATGGGCGGCAACCGGCGGCGGGGCACCCTAGTCGGCAGCGACAGCGTTTTGCACGGCACGACCGATTACAGCCCCCTGTCCCATTATCATCAAGGGCTGCCGAAAACCGTGGTCTCAGCAAAACCGGGCGATAGATTTACGCTCAAGGAATGGTACACCATCGAGGCGACCCCGACGCGACACTCCGATGAGACAACCGTCGGATTCAAAATGCATCTCAACGGCGGGGTCGTATCCTACACCAGCGACACCGAATACTTCGACGGCCTTGCCGATGCCCACCGCGATGCCCGCATCCTCATCGTCTGCATGACCCGCCCCCTCCAGCACCGCATTCCCTATCATCTCTCGACGGAGGACGCAGCCCAGCTCATCGCCGAGGTGCAGCCAGAGTTCGCCATCATTACCCACATGGGCATGAAGACCATTCCCCGGGCCGCCGAGCAGGCAACCTGGATTGCAGAGCAGACTGGTATCTCCACCATAGCAGCCAAGGATGGCATGCGCATCTATGCCAACGACCAGATAGAAGTCAAGCGCCGCTAGAGTCGTTCAAGAATCATGTCCGCGACTTTTTTACCGGAGCGGAGCATCCCGCCAAAGATGGGGCCCATCCGGGGGGAGCCCATGACGGCGTTGGAGGCCATGCCCGTGGTATAGAGTCCCGGGTACACCTCACCGGCGTGCTCAACGGTCAACCGTTCACCTTCATCGGCCCACATACATTTTTCTCCCTCTATGCGGCCGGTCGGTGTCGTGAGACCGAGCTTGCTCTCCACGATGCGGCATATCTCGGAGGGATGACCCGTGCCATCGACGACCGCCTGTGCCTCCAGTGACAGCGGGTCGACATGCATCCCGGACATCAGTACACCCGTCCAGTTGACCACGACACCACAGATTTTTTCCTCCGTCGCCATCACGTCCTCCACGGTCATCGCATTGAAAATACGGGCGCCTGCATCAACCGCCCCGGCGATAATCTTCGCGGTGGCCTCCACCGCATCGGCAACATAGTAGCCATCCCGTTCATGGTAGCGAATGCCTACCTCATCCAGGATGCCAGTGCTGTCCTCCTCAACCACGATAACCGGGAAATTCATGCCACCACCCCACATGCCCCCACCTGGAGACAGCTTGCGCTCGAACACGCATACCTCTTTGCCTGCCTCGGCGAGATAGCGCGCTGCGGTCAGCCCGGAGGGGCCGGCGCCCACGACGGCGACATCCATGCTCGTCGAGTCGAGAAAATGCTGGCTGAACTCCTGGACGATACACCTAGTAATGTCTGACTCACGGCTCATCGTATTAGCGCATCCAACCGGGCTATATATTACTTCTCCCTGCGCTCTTTGCCGGTGAACAATGACGGGAGATGAATGAGGTAACTGCCGTCCTTATGGATGATGACTGATTCGTCGTCCAGCAGGCGTTTGACGTTGATGCGGTATCTCCCGGGGTCGTCGACGTTGATGCTCTCCACTTTGTGGCTTTCCTGCTCGATTTCCTGGGTCACCTGCTGTTTTTTCTCCTGTATTTCATGCAGGATGTCCTTGATGTTCTCGGGCTGGATGTGCAGCCATTCCTCCTCTTCGCCTTCCCGTTCCTCCACGATGTGGGCGACGGCGTCCAGATCGACTTTTTCTTTTTCCAGGAGGCGCTTTCGCTCCTTGCTGTCCAGCGGCTGCTTGGTGTAGAAAAACTTTTTCCCGCCGCATTCCGGGCAGCCTTTGAGGAGATGGGGGCTGCCTTTGGTGAAGACTTTGCCGCAGTTGAGACACTGATGTGGCATCTTATTTCCCCAGAATGATGGTCTTGATGACGTCGTCGTCCTTGTGGATGGTCTTGAGCTTGTTGGCGGGGCCGATAAGCGTCATGCGCGGGGGCCGTATCTTTCCCAGCAGCTTCTGCAGCCACGTGGGCTTGCCGTCGTCGCGGTAGCCCTCCATCTCGATGCCGATGAACTTGCCGCCGTCCTCGCTGTCCGGATCGATGTCGCCCATGGTCCGCTCGATGAGGCGGCTCTGCTCCTCCGGGGTGAGCCCTCGCTCCAGCACGAGCACTTCGCCCTGCCGTACCTCGTCCAGAATGAAATCAAGCTTTTCCTCGGTTGTCATGCCGTCGAGCATGTTGGACGATATCAGGTTGACGCCTGCCTCCTCCATGTTACTTCCTCCCTTTGCCGAACACATCCAGCATGGTTTCATACAGCATGTCGATGTTGTGGCCGGTCAACGCCGATATAGGGATGACCTGATGCTGTGAAAACGCAGACTTGATGGTGGCCGGCGTCGAGCCGTCCAGGTCTATCTTGTTGGCGGCGATGAGTACGGGTAGCTCCCGTGCCTCCAGGTTTCCAATGATGGTGACATTCACCTGGGTAAAGGGATTTCGAGTGCTATCCATGAGCAGGATGACGCCGTCCACGTTGTCCAGCCACCGGATAGCCTCGATGACGCCCTCCGTGGCTTCTTTGGCGCGTTGCTTGGAGTCCTCCTCGTTCATGCCGTGCTCCATGAAGTCGTGAAAGTCAACCTTGGTGGCGATGCCCGGCGTATCGATGATGTCAATGGTGAGGGAGCCACCGTCGTTGCCCACCCGGATGCCCTTCTTTTGCTGCGCCCGCCGGGTTTCATGGGGAATATCGCTGACGGAGCCGACGACGTCGCCGCTCCAATCCCGGCTGATACGGTTGGCCAGCGTGGTCTTCCCGGCATTGGGCGGCCCATATATGCCGATGCGTACCTGTTTCTTGCCGATCAGCGACCGAAATGCAGCCTTGAGACTATCTAAAAATCCCATGCTCGTCCCATCCATCACTCCTCAATCGCATGACGTTCTTGTTTACATCTAAGGAGGTTATATAAATGTTGCTTAATTTTATAGAGACTCTGCTCCCGTCAAAGTCTGGAGGCGTGACCGAGTAACCGTTTGTATCTCTCCTCTGATACTATGGTATCCTTTGGTGTATTTGAACAGGGTCCGACTCACCGAACCCGAAGGCTTGTCATGCCCCGTATGGCGGTGGTGTTGTAGAGCTGCCCGGTCACCGATACCATTACGTTGTCGCCCGGGGACAGTATCGACTGTACCTGTCTCCGGTCGAACTTGACCATGAGGTCGGCAGTGCCGTCGCGGTCGTAGTCCCCGATCGCCGTGGGGTGTTCCTCGGCGGGGACCGTCCGGTTGAAGAGCAGGGTGCTCACATTGATGTCCTCAACGAGGTATCCGTTGGGGAGCTCCAGATAGCAGGTTATCCATCTTCCTTTGCTTTTCTGGGCCAGTGTCTCCGGCTTCACATCGAGCACGGCTGGCACTGGCGGGGGCATCAATGGATAGTGGTCCTCGTTCATTCGTCCAATGTGTGTGTATGCAGTATCTACGATGCCGTCGTAGCCAGGCATTGACTGGGTTTCTCCATGATAATCATCGTAGGCTCCCTCGCTGCCGTCGTCGTAATCCGACCAGTAATTTCCCCCGGTGGGATAGCCGGCATCCCATGTATTGTGGCCTGTTGCTCGCGCGTGAACGGTGTCTTTAGCGTTGCAGAGGCGATTATGGCAGAGGCGATTGTGGTACAGCAGGTTATCATTCGATGACTCGAGTGATATCCCTATCCAGTTTCCCGCCACGGTATTGTTTTTGACGAGGCAGTTGTCTGTTAGGTACAGGTACAGCCCGGTTGGAGTCAGGTATACCGGCGTGGTTGAAATCCGGTTATGTGCGATGACGCTGTCATCTGAAGTGCGGAGATAAATGCCCTGTTTGACGTTGTCTGCCAGCGTGTTGTTTATCAGCCGGCTGTCATGCGAGTTTATGAGATATATGCCGCTCTGATAATTGCCCGTTATCGTACAGTTTAGCACAGAAAGCGAAGCTGAGCTATATGCTGCAATGCCATCCCGACAGCGTTCTATGGCTACATTTCTGATGGTACAGGTATCCGCGCGCAGCAGCTTTATGCCGGCGTTTCCATTGTAATTGCCGCCGTCTCTGAGGGATAGATCCTGGATGGTTACGGAGCATTCTTGGATGGTCATAATGTCTCCAGTACCGCCTCCGGAAATAACAGTGTTGGCGGGGCCATTCCCACGAATGATGATATCCTTGGTTATCCTGACGTGTTCCGTGTAGGTGCCGGTCCCGATGGATATAATGTCTCCGTCATGTGCGGCGTCAACGGCATCCTGAATGGAGGAGTAATCCTCTGGAACCAGCAGTATATCCGGGGCTGCATCGACGCTCATTGAAAGGGAGAGCGGCATGAGGCCCATCACGATAACGGTGCAGAGTGCACCTATTTTTTTATCCATGGTGTCAACCTCCGGGACGTATGTCCATAGGTATATCCCACTCAGCCTATATATAATTTGCTATCAAAATGTTAGCATATATGGGTGAACCGTGGCATCACCTCTATAAATCATTTAAAAGCGCATAGGAAAATATACCGCTACTCCTCGTCAGAATCCGACGAACCGACGTCGAGTTCACTGCCACAGTCCGGGCACTCACCCACCCGTTTGGCACAGCTCCTATGAAAAATATTCCCACAGGTGCATTGCACGGCCGCGGCATCAACCTTCAGCTTACCCCGACAGACGAAGCACCGCTGTATCTCTTGCCCGTCCTGCACCTGCACCCAGCGGTGACGGGGCTCCCCGGCTTCCTGGTGCTGCCATCGCCGGACGAGGTATATGAGGCCGATGGATGCCGCTATAATCGCTGCTGCTATCACGGCGATGAGCAGCCAGTTTATTGGAACCTTCGTGCTTAAGGCATTGTCGTCCTCGTTGCCTTCAGGAAAGATGTCCTCCGGATCGACGGTGGCCTGTATAGTGTGGCTGCGCAGCGGTGAAACATCCCCGCTAAATGACAGCGTAGCTGTTCCCCCGGCGGACAGGCCCGTCATTTTCTTGGTTTCGACGGTGTTTCCATCGATGGAAAGAGCGCATGATACGTCTTCTGCTGTCTCTGCTCCATCATTTATAATTGAAACCGTGATGTCCACGCCTCCGAACAGTGAGGTATCAAAGTCGATGTCAGAGATGCTGAACTCATACCTGGATTTTACCGTTATATTCTGGGAAACGCTGTCCGTACGGTCGCTGCTATCCCTGACCTGCAGCGTCACCGTAAAGGTACCCGCCGTAGCATAGCCATGGGACGTATTCCGCCCGTAGCCGATTGTACCGTCGCCGAACTGCCAGGTATAATTGAGAATGCCATCCGGTGTTGACGTACCGCTAAAAAAGACATTTTCGCCGACCGTCGGATGGCTGGGTGTATATTCGAAATCTGCAGTGGGACCGGTCTGCTGTACGGTGAACGTCCAGGTGTCCGGCGAGCCGTCGACATTGCCGCTGCTGTCTCTGGCTCGTACCTTGAAGGTGTAGCTGCCATCCGGGAAACCTGTATAGCTGGTGCTGGTCGATGTACTCCAGGTGGACCAGGAGTTCTCGTAGCCCTGGAGTTGATAGGAGTATTCCAGGCCTGCCGTGGAGGTGACGGTGTCGCTGCCCGTCCAGGTGAAGGAGACATCCGGAGACGCGCCGCTCCCGGGTGGTCCATCTGTAATAGAGGTATCCGGCTGGTCGTTGTCGGTGACAGAGACGGTAACCTCTGGAGTAGCATTCGTGTTTCCTGCCGCGTCAGCGAAGATACACCGGTAGGTGACGTCAGCAGTCGAGTCGGATGGTACGGCAAGTGTATAGCTGTAGTAGTCTCCATCCTTCTCCATGTCATACGTGGCTCCGGATACGTTTATCGTGTACGACGTCACGGCCACGTCATCGATGACTCTGAGCTGTACGAGGACGGACTCCCCGGTGGTTCCCTCGGTCGGTTGCTCCATCCAGGTATAGCTGGGGGCAGTATCATCGCCAGCCGTCACGGTTTTCGTGGTCGTATGATTCCAGTTGCCCACTACATCAACGGCGGATATAACATAATATACGTCTTCGGATGGCGAGGTGAGCGCAACCTCTTTCTCATACACTCCCCCGCCGAGGCTATCCATGCTGACATTCTGCGGCTGTTCCCCCTGATACCAGTATCGTACGTATGCCCGGGACACGGCAGTATCATCGTTCACTTCGGCGGAAAAAGTGAAATCCTCACCCGGGGTAGCTGCCGGGGGAGTGGTATCCTCTATGACGGGTGGCTGCGTGTCGTTTACCACGATGACCGTATCGTTGCTGGTAGCAGAGGCCAGCGATTCACTCCCCGTCGGGTCTGAAAGAGTAACATTGACCAGCCGAATCCAGCCGCTGCCCGGACTCGTTGCAGTGAACGTAATAGTGGCAAAGATTCCCGGCAGCGTGGTTTCATTGCCCTGATAGTTAAACCCGAGCAATTGCCCGACGGTCCCGTTGGCATTGTCAACGTCGATGCCGTCGTTCCACCATGCCTCGAACAGGTTACCGCCGTCGATGTGCTGCACCTCCAGCACTGAGGCATTGAAGTAGATGCCGCATTCCATGCCGCCCAGTGCTTCACCTGGCTCGACGGTGACGTTGACGGTAAATGTATCCCCAATATTCCCGTAGGCAGGCGCCTCGACTGCTACCCCTGTCTCAGTGGCTGCGGCACCAGGCGGTACCAGGCAGGCTAGAGAGATAACGACGGCGATGACGAGGATTTTCCGTCCCATAGTATCCGTCAGATTGAGCCGTTCCCTGCCGCATGGCCAGACGATAAAAAACACATGCGAGCAGACCGGGCGGCATCCGACATACTGCGATTAATACATTTCCCGCATTTAAAATTAACTTTGTCACCCGGCGCTGAAAAACGGTAATCCTTATAATGAATGGTGCGTTGTGCGAGCATGCGCGAGTATTCAATCAAACGTGGATATCACCCGGACATTGAGAAGCTGCTGGATGAATACTTCGGGGCCAGCGGCGACGTTGAGGATGGCGTGGAGTTCGTAGCGGATGGTATCGGCGTCATAACGCTCAGACGAGACGGAAAATCTCTCTATATCGAGACGAAGCCGCAGCCCGACATGGCGGGCGGTGTCGACGTCATTCGAAGATGGAATGATTTTCTGGAGGCAGCCACCGGTCGCACGGCCAAGGAACGAAAAAAGCGATTGACGGATAAAGCCAAGGACAAGTAGCCGTCACAGCGGCTCTCGTTCAACTTCCAGCCGGTCAGCGGTCGGATACTCTTCCACCACATAGCAGCGATATGCTATCTGGTCAGCCAGCCAGGCGACGATGGACGGCGCTGTCTCAATCCGTCCTTTCTCCTCATCCCAGGCCATCATGCCGGGTTCGATGTGGAAGCGCTGCCGGAGGACGGGCAACGCGTCTCTATCGGCCTCGATGACCCCCTTCTGCAGGGTGCCATCGTCGGTGATCACGTCGTACAGGCGGGCCACGTTTCTCGCTCGTCGGGCCAGACGGCGGCGCAGCTGTATGGCGTCCTTGAAGGATGAGGAGCAGTAGTGTACCGGCACGGGCAGGTCCCATTCAGCTATCTGGTATGCCAGCTCCTGGCTGCCTGCGACGGCGTTCGATGTATCTGATTTCACCTGGTATCCTTGTTTTTCCAGGGCAGCATAGTTTGTCTCGGAGAATTCGAGCTCGTTGAGGTTGACGAAGTCGATGTCGTAGCGGGTGGCGGTTTCCAGCAGATGCCGGGTCTCTTTTTCCATGCCGGGGAGCACGGGAATCTCTATACCGGCGGGGATGGCAAGGCCGTGGATGGTGTCTGCCAGCCTGGTTTTTTCTATGTGCTTCCAGCTCGGGACAGGTGGATGCAGCCGTATCTCGTCGAGGCCAGCCTCGATGCACTGCTCGATGGTCTCTCGTTCGAATTGGGCGGTATATAGATGAATGTGATGCCGGGAGCCGAAATACTCTTTGAGCAGCCGGATGTACCGGGTGGTTCGCTCCGGCAGAAGCAGTGGTTCGCCGCCGGTGATACCAGTCCCGGATGCCTCAATGCTGTCGCCCTCGGTGATGATGTCCTGGTCGCCGCGCACCAGGAGCTCGTTGGCGTAGACGACGTCCCGTCCCCGCTTTTTTTCAGAGAGCGGGCAGTAAAAACAGCCGGTGGGGCAGCGACCGGTCACCAATAAAACCATTTTACCGCCTGTCATGCAGTGCTGGCAACCGTCTGGCAGGTCACCGGTGCAGAACGACTGGCTGGGTAATTCTTGGCGTGACGGCGCTGTGGCATTCATGGCAGACATGCTGCAAACCACTCGTTTATTTAATCGTTTCCCGGGTGACAGGATAATGAAAAAATCCGGGAGTATAGATAAAAAATAATATTCATGCTCCATTCGTTCACATTTTATCATTATTTGCCAGGATATTTCCGATAGTGCATAAAAATATTTAAATATCCGGCTGTTCAGATTGACTGTGCGAACTCGACTGACCGAGCGCGAGCAACTGGTTCTTTACGGCCTCATCCGGTATCCGGATCTTCGAGATCGGGAGCTCTCCGATCAGCTCGGCGTCAAGCATTCCACGCTGACCTCCATCCGCCGGCGGCTGCAGAAAAAAGGCTACTTCCGGACCATTCGGCTGCCGTACCTGCAACACTTCGGTTGTGAACTCCTTGCGGTTATCCATACGCATTTCAACCCGGTTATTCCCCTGCAGAAGCGCGTCGATATCACCGAGGAAAAAATCGAGGCGTCGGAGGAGCTCTTCTTCTCCATCGGTGAATTTGAGAAGGGGTTTTCGCTCAGTTTATCTGAAAACTATACGGCTATCGGCAAGATAAACGACATCAGAACGGAAACATTCGGCAAACTGGGTCTCCTGGAAAAAAACTATCCCACTGAGGTCATTTTTCCATTTGCCGCCAGCCGCATCTACCGTTTTTTTGACTATGCCCCACTGATAAAGCATCGTTTCGGTCTGGAGGGCAGCCCTCGCTGTGACTTCATCTGGCCACCCGGCGATGTTCATCTATCCGAGACTGAGCGATATGTCCTGTACGGCCTGGTCAAATACCCGGAGGAACCCGACAAGGGATTGGCTACCATCCTCGGCGTGGCCCGCCAGACCGTCTCCCGGCTGCGGAAACAATTCGAGCACAAAGGCTACATAGCCCAGATGCGCATCCCGGATCTGCGGCAGCTCGATTTCGAAATCCTGGCCTTCTACCACGTGCGCTATGACCCGGCTAATCCACCCGACTTCGAGGCCGGCGAGGCCGCCGTGTTGCTCAGCGATAATGTCATCTTCATGGCGTCACGACCCTTCGAGACAGTGCTCATCGCTGCCTATCATACCTACGGGGAATACAAGGCAGACAAGGTCGAAAAAATGCAGGTATTGAAGGAGCGGGAATGGACAGCCACCAACCCCGTCATCCGGACCTACAGCTTGAGCAAATCAGAGATCATCAAGGACTTCACCTTTGCTCCCATCACCAAAAAAATCCTGCAGATAGATGACCTGCCAGAATAGTAAGGCATACATACCGCGACGCGTTTTCTCCAGCCACGCGGGGGTACCCGAGCGGCCAAAGGGGCAGGGCTTAGGACCCTGTGGTGCAGGCCTTCGAGCGTTCGAATCGCTCCCCCCGCATTTTACAGGCAGAAAGATTAAAACACTCTGTGAGTTGCACAGGCATGAAAGTCTACGTCGTGGACAACGGCGGCCAGTGGACGCATCGGGAATGGCGGACGCTGCGCTACCTCGACGTCGATGCGGCCATCGTCCCCAACACGACGCCCTTCCGGGAGATTGCCGATGCTGATGCCATCGTCCTATCCGGCGGCGCACCCCGCATCGGCTTGACCAGCGAGCTGGGCAACTGCGGTGAATACCTGGAAAAAGCAAAGGTGCCCAT
>JBNGDQ010000033.1:6097-12038 GCA_049975285.1 Thermoplasmatota archaeon | reverse complement strand
TGTGAAGGGATAATGCTTTTATACCCGCTGCTCTTAACAATTGTTGAGGATATCATGAAAGTATATCTCTGTGGCGAAAAAGGCTGTTGCCCGAGCGTGGATGTGACGGACAGCGGTGTTACTATCGGTGAGGACGACAATACCTGTATGTTGACGCACGAGCAGTTCGACAGCCTGAAACAGAAAATCAAAGCCGGCGAACTGTAAAGCCGGCTCTTTTTTCCCTTTTTCTTTTGTGTCCCATAATTGATTTATATGTCCACCTTAATAACAATTGTTAAAGATGGACAAATACCTCCGGCATCTCAAAGAAAAACATAATGCAGTCATCCTCGCCCACAACTACCAGCGTCCAGAGGTGCAAGACACGGCTGATTACCTCGGGGATTCCCTCAGCCTGGCTATGCAGGCAACAAAGGTAGATGCAGACGTCATTGTCTTCTGCGGCGTCGACTTCATGGCAGAAACAGCCAAGATACTCAACCCAGACAAAACAGTCGTACACCCAGAATCGGAAGCACGGTGCCCCATGGCGGCCATGGTCGATGTGGATGGATTACAGGCACTCAAAAACAAGCATCCAGAGGCAGCGGTGGTATCATACGTGAACACCACTGCCCAGGTGAAGGCAGCCAGCGACATCTGCTGTACATCCTCCAACGCCGTCAAGGTCATCAAGAATCTACCCGAACGGGACATCATATTCGTACCAGATGAAAACCTGGGGAGATATGTGCAGCGCTTCCTCCCCGATAAAGACCTCCTCCTGTGGCCCGGTGTCTGCCCGACCCACGATAAAATCACGCCCGGGGACATCACGGCCCTTCAGCGGGAGCATCCTCATTCGGAGACGATGGTGCATCCAGAATGTCGGCCCGAAGTGGTTGACCTGGCGGATCATGTACTCTCCACGGGCGGCATGGTCTCTCATGCCATCGAAAGCGGCGGCAGCGAGTTCATCGTGGGTACCGAAAAGGAGCTCTGCTACCGGCTGTCCAATGAGGCTCCCGATAAGCATTTTTACTCTATTGAAAAAGCACGCTGCCCGAACATGAAAAAGATAACGCTGGAAAAAGTTTTAAAAAGCATGGATACGTTAACCCCAACGGTTTCCCTGTCCGAGCGAGTGATGACGGAAGCTCGCCACCCCCTGCAGCGGATGATGGATGTGGGACGAGGCGATTGAAATGAAACGCATATATCTGGACCACGCGGCTACAACGCCTGTCGACTCCGATGTGCTGGATGCCATGCTGCCCTATTTTACCGAGGACTATGGTAACGCGTCATCGTTGCACAGTGAGGGTACGGCAGCCAAGAATGCCCTGGAAAAAAGCCGGGAGCAGGTCGCCGATGTCCTGGGGGCAGACAGCAATGAGATCATCTTTACCGGTAGCGGTACGGAAAGTGATAACCTCGCGATTAAGGGTATTGCCCTGCGGCATGGCAGCGGCCATGTCATCACGAGTCAGATTGAACATCCAGCCGTCCTGCGAACCTGCGAGTATCTGGAAGGAAAAGGATTTGATGTAACTTATCTGCCGGTAGATCACTACGGCATGGTCAACCCGGATGATGTCGATGCGGCGATACGAGATGACACCTTCCTGGTCAGCATAATGCATGCCAACAACGAGATCGGAACCATCGAGCCCGTCAGAGAGATCGCCCGTGTGGCACATGAACACGGCGTTCCCGTGCATACAGATGCCGTGCAAACCGTCGGTAAAATCCCCGTTGACGTCGATAACCTGGACGTGGATCTTCTCTCCCTGTCGGGGCATAAAATCTATGGCCCCAAGGGAGTCGGAGGCCTGTATGTCCGGGATGGCACAAAGCTGGAGCCGCTCCTGCACGGTGGTGGACACGAGTACGGGCTCCGTTCTTCTACACAGAACATACCCAGCATCGTGGGTCTGGGAGAAGCCTGCCACCTGGCCAGAAAGCGACTTAGACAGGAACAGGAGCAACTAACCGGACTTCGCGACCGGTTGATAGACGGCGTGCTGGACATCGAAGAGGCATATCTCAACGGTCATCCCGACAAGCGGTTGCCCAACAACGCACATTTCCGGTTTACCGCCATCGAGGGTGAATCACTGCTGCTCAGCCTAGACGAGAAAGGCATTGCGGCCTCCACGGGCTCTGCATGCTCCTCCGAGAAACTGCAGGCATCCCACGTCCTGCTGGCGATCGGCCTGGATAAAGTCGAGGCGCACGGATCGCTTCGCCTGACTCTGGGCAAGGACACCACCAGCGAGGACGTCGATTACGTGATAGAAGTGCTTCCCCAAGTGATAGACCGCCTGAGAGCCATGTCGCCCCTATGGAGCAGATAACATGAGCATGTACAGCGACACAGTAATGGAACACTTCCGCAACCCCCGCAACATGGGAGAACTCGAGCATCCCGACGGCGTCGGCAAGGTCGGCAACCCGGTCTGCGGCGACGTGATGACCATCCATATAAAGGTGAAGGACGACCGGCTGGAGGACATAAAATTCAAGACGTTCGGCTGCGCTGCCGCCATCGCAACCAGCAGCATGATAACCGAGCTGGCGAAGGGGATGACCCTGGACGAGGCCATGCAGGTAAGCAACGAGGACGTCGCTGATGCACTGGAGGGTCTCCCGCAGGTCAAGATGCATTGTTCAAACCTGGCTGCGGAGGGACTGCACAAGGCCATCCAGGACTACCGGGCAAAGCAGGAAAAGGATTAAATCCCTCCCCTGGTTGAAGATATATGAAACGATTCCTCGCCGCACTGGTGATCCTGCTTTTTTTACCACTTGCACCCATAGCGGTGGAGGCCGAGTCGGGCGATGATGCATCGATAACGATTAGGGAACCGACGGGCGGCATCTACTATCACGGCAGCCAACTAGCGCCAGACTATGCACCTTTCTGGACGCTCATCCTGGGAACACACATTCAGGTGACAGCAGAGACCACGGGTACCGTCATATCTGTTTCCTTCATCCTGTACGACGTGAGAAGCAAAGAAGTGATAGACAAGACCCTGGACATCACGCCCGCTGATGGCTTCTCCTGCATCTTTCATGATGTCCCCGCCGGGACATATCTACTGGCCGCCATGGCGCTTGTCGCGGATATAGAGGAGCCCGTCGCGTCGGACTGGCGGACCCCCGTCTTCGTGTTCCCCATGTAGCGACGGCAATGGTTTTAAGAGCCCACTGCATCCAGAGACATGGGCATCCGGAATCGTCATCCCGTCAAGCAGAAGAAGGCCGCCGACGTCCTCCAGCACATCAAGGAGATACTGGGCTGTAACGTCACCGTGGAGAAGCTCATAGAGGTGGCAGACATTGATGGACGGCGCATGCTCATCATTGACGGCAGCATCGACATCTTTTATATCGACGATGAGCCATTTCTCACGCTGCCGGGCATCCATCGGCATACCCCGGTGGAGCGATACGTCTCAGTCGACCATGGTGCCGTAAAATTCGTGCTCAACGGCGCCGACGTCATGGCCCCGGGTATCACTGACGCTGATTCATCCATTGCAGAGGGCGACCTGGTCTGGGTGCGCAATCCCGAGGGGACAGGCATCGCGGTCGGCCGGGCGCTCGTTGACGGCCCGATGATGGTGGAGCAGAGCAGCGGGAAAGCCGTGGAAAACCTGCACTACATTGGCGACGAGCTCTGGCAGCATAACGAAACACTAAAATCGTGACGGGCATAGCTCAAATGGCTCTATGAAACGCTCTGCATGGAGGCGAGCAACAAACTTATAAGGACTGTTTATTTCCGGTGGTAAGATGAGCAGCGACTACGACCCGATGACCTGGGAACAAAAATGGCAGCAGCGATGGCAGGAGATGGAACTCTACCATTTTGACCCCCATGACGACAACGTCTACTCCATCGACAACCCGCCCCGCTACGCGTCCGGCGCCCTGCACATCGGGCATGCCGTGCATTACACCCATATTGATTTCGTGGCACGGTACAAGCGCATGCGGGGCTACAACGTGTTCTTTCCGCTGTGTTTCGACGTCAACGGGATTCCGATAGAGGAGCGCGTGGAAAAGCGGCTGGGCATCACCCGAAAGGATATCGACCGGCATGAGTTCATCGAGCTATGCCGGGAGTTCGCCGAGGAGAACATCGAGGAGATGAAGCGGCAGTTCGTCATGCTCGGGGAGTCCATGGACCCCAGCATTTATTATCAGACCGACGCTGAGTATTATCGGCGTATCACTCAGATTTCATTTCTCGACCTCTACGACAAGGGGCATATCTATCAGGGCGAGTTCCCCGTCAACTGGTGCCCCCGCTGTATGACGGCAATGGCCGACGCCGAGATAGAGCACGCCCAGCGGGAGACCACGCTGAACACCGTCAAGTTCTACTTCAAAGAGGAGCAGCCCGAGCAGATAGAGAAATATCATGGTATCGGCCGCGATGAACATGGCCAATACCTGGAGATCGCGACGACGCGCCCGGAGATGTTTCCCACCTGTCACCTGGTGGCGGTGCACCCTGACGACGAGCGGGCGCCCTGGCTGGTCGGCCAGCAGGTCAAAGTGCCCTTGTACGACAAAGCAGTGCCCATCGTCGAAGAGGAAAACGTGGACCCCACCTTTGGCACCGGCCTGCTCATGATCTGTACCATCGGGGACAAGGACGACCTCGAGATGGCATTCAAGTACGACCTGCCCATGGACATCTGCATCGACGAGGCAGGCTGCCTGAACGAGCTCGCCGGCCCCTATGAAGGCATGCCCGTCGAGGAAGCCCGGCAGGCGGTCATCGATGCACTGCGCGACAAGGACATGCTCCTCGAGCAACAGCCAACGGAGCAAAGCGTCGGTGTCTGCTGGCGCTGCAAGACCCCGGTGGAGTTCACTCAGGCGGAGCAGTGGTTCCTCAAGCTGCTGCCGTTCAAGGAGCAGGTGCTGCAGGCTGCCGACGAGATGGACTGGTATCCCGAGTACATGAAGGTCCGATTCGACGACTGGGTCAACTCCCTGAAATGGGACTGGGTTATCTCCCGGCAGCGCTACTTTGCCACGCCTATCCCCCTGTGGGAATGCGAGGAGTGCGGCGAGGTCGTCGTGGCGGAGAAGGAGCAATGCTACGTGGATCCCACGATAGATGAGCCACCGGTGGCGGTGTGCCCCTTGTGTGGTGGTGAGCTGCATGGCAGTGAGGATGTCTTTGATACCTGGATGGATTCCTCTATCAGCCCGTTGTACAATGCGTTCTGGGAGCGGGACAGCGAGCTCTTCGATACGCTGTATCCCATGTCGCTTCGCCCGCAGGCGCATGACATCATTCGGACGTGGGCATTCTACACGGTGCTTCGCTGCCTGCTCATCACGGGGGAGTCGCCGTTCGATGAGATCATGATGGGTGGCTTTATTCTGTCGCCGGATGGCCGGCCGATGCATACCAGTCTGGGGAACGTCATCGACCCGTTGGAGATACTGGAGGAGGAGGGTGCGGATCCGCTGCGTTACTACGCGGCTAAATGCAAGCTCGGCGAGGATAATCCCTTCCGGCCGAAGGATCTCGTGCGGGGCAAACGGCTGATGAAAAAACTGTGGAATGCCATGCAGTTCGTGGGCACTGCGCTGGAGAAGCATGGCCGTGGAGGTGAGCGTGACCCGGCATCGTTCATCGACGTTGACCGATGGATGCTCTCCCGGTTCAGCCAGGTAGTTGAGGAATGCACCTCGTATATGGACGAGTTTGACTACGCCGACGCGATACGGACGGTGGAGCATTTCCTCTGGCATGAGTTCGCTGATCATTACATCGAGATGGTGAAGCATCGCGTCTACGATGAAAGCGACGGTGATGCACTGCATGTCCTCTATACCATTGGCCTGGACGTCACGAAGCTCCTGGCACCGTTCCTGCCGCATCTCTGTGAAGAGATATACCACCGGCATTTCCGGCAGTTCGACGGCT
>JBNGDQ010000033.1:0-5997 GCA_049975285.1 Thermoplasmatota archaeon | reverse complement strand
GTGCTGGTGATGCTGTTCATGGTGCTCGCCGGGTTTTCCGTCATATTTGCCTCGTGAGCCCCGGTTAGGATATCTTTTCTACCTGTATACTGGTGCGGGATCCCTTCTTGGTAAGCGTTATCTCCCGATCGCTGCCGGTGATGGTTACTCCCTGGTTCCTGTCGATGACCACGCGGGATACATCGACATCCGTAATATCAGGACGGCCGGCCACCGTGAAGCGTATGGGTCCCTCCATGGTTACCGTGAGGTGCTTTCCCTCTATTACGGCCTCAATGCTGACGGCTTGTGGTATCTCCAGCTGGAGGATAGAGCTCTGCAGGGGCTGGCATATCGTGCTGGATTTCGGGGTGACCTGAACCCGGGTGGTGGAGAACGTGCTCGCCCAGCGGAGTTCGTGGAGCGAGGACAGCATGTTGGCAAAGGAACGGATGCGTTTCTGGAGTCCGGAGACTGCGTGTATCTGCTTCCGCATGGCGATGCGCTCCTGGAGGTCCTGGATGTCGGCGGTGCGGGATTCTAATCCCCCGATGGCCTTCTGGAGGTCGCCGGTGAGGCTTCGGAGCCCGTCCCGGAGCTGCCGGAGTGTCGACTCGGGGAGATGATGCCGGGAGAAGTATTCCTTGAGGAGATCTCGGGCTTCGTCGATGACGGAGCGGACGGTGGGCTCGCCGGATACCAGGGGGCCGTATTGCTCGATCTTGTCCATGTCTATACTGGTATCCAGTCGCTCGAGCACGGTGACGCTGGCCAGCAGGTCGTCGAGGTCCAGGGCGGCACCAGCGGTGAGCCATTCCCCGGCTACATTGTATAAATCACAGTATGCTGTGTACAGATCCTCCATGCCGCCATCATCCGGGGCTTCATTAGGCTGCATGGTCGTCTTCCTGTTTTTTGTCGAGGGCCGCCTGCACGAATCCATAGAACAACGGGGATGGCGCAAGCGGGCGGGAGGTGAACTCGGGATGGAACTGGGAGGCGATGAAGAAACGATGATTGGGTAGCTCGGCTATCTCCATCCGCCGTCGGCTGGGGGAGACACCGGAAAAGCGGAGCCCCGCTGCCTCGAGTTTCTCGATGTCGTCGGGGTTGACCTCGTAGCGGTGGCGGTGACGCTCTGTTATCTCAGTGGAGCCGTAGAGCTGGTGAGCGAGCGTGTCTTCTCTGATTTTGATGGGCTGGGCCCCGAGGCGCATCGTTCCGCCCATGTTTTCCACGTCGTGTTGCTCCGGGAGAATAGTGATGATGGCGTGCTTCGTGTCAGGGTCGATCTCGATGCTGTTGCAGTCCATGTCGAGGACGTGCTGGCCGTATTCGACGACGGCTAGCTGGAAGCCGAAACAGATGCCCAGGAAGGGGACATTGTTTTCCCGGGCATACCGGATAGCCTCGATTTTACCCTCGGCGCCGCGCATACCGAAGCCCCCGGGGACAAGGATGCCGTGGAGATGATCAAGGCTTTCCCCGCCGGCCTCCAGTTTTTCAGCGTCTAT
Organism: Thermoplasmatota archaeon; assembly: GCA_049975285.1. Classification (GTDB taxonomy): domain Archaea; phylum Thermoplasmatota; class E2; order UBA202; family DSCA01; genus CAZESS01. Next base: position 4,504 of record JBNGDQ010000033.1, on the reverse strand, counting down.
CCATTCGATGCATACCGTCGCGTCAAGGGGGGCACCGGCATGATTGAAGGCTTCCTCGATGCTTATGTAGGAGTCGCTCAGCGACGTGTATTTCCCAACGATGCCGATGGTGACCTCGTGGCTGGCATGCATAACCTGCTGGACGAACTGTTTCCATCGGTCGAGGTTGTCCCCGCGCTCCATGTCGAAGCGCTGAAGGAGGAAATCCGTGAGGCCCTGGTCGTCGAGCATGAGGGGAACCTCGTAGATGCAGTCGGCATCAGGCGCCGAGATGACGCCTTCGACAGGGACGTCGCAGAAGAGCGAGATCTTTTTCCTGGTTTTTTCTTCCAGTGGCTCCTCGGATCGGCCGATAATGATGTCGGGGTCGATGCCGATGGCCCGGAGCTCCTTGACGGAATGCTGGGTCGGCTTGGTTTTTTGTTCACCGACGACGTTGAGGACGGGGACCAGCGTGGTATGCAGGAAGACAACATTGTCGGGCTGCTCCTGATGTAACTGGCGGACTGCTTCAAGGAAGGGCATGGACTCGATGTCGCCAACGGTGCCGCCTATCTCGACGAGGCAGAGATCGGCATTGCTCTCCCGGGCGACGTCCTTAATCCATTCCCGTATCTCGTCGGTGATGTGGGGAACAATCTGCACCGTCTTGCCGAGGTAGTCACCCCGTCGCTCCTTCTCGATGACACGTTTGTAGACCCGGCCGGTGGTGATGTTGTTCTGGGTGGACAGGTTGACGTCCAGGAATCGTTCATAGTTCCCCAGATCGAGGTCGACCTCGCTGCCATCGTCGAGGACGAATACTTCGCCGTGCTGGAACGGATTCATCGTCCCCGCATCGCAGTTCAGGTAGGGGTCAATCTTTATGGCCGTGACCTCGTATCCCTGCATCTTGAACAGCACTCCAATCGAGGACGTAGTAATGCCTTTGCCGAGACCGGATAAAACACCGCCGGTCGTGATAACGAATTTCCCGCTGGGCATATCTACAAATGTGTTTTCCGTTAATATCCTTATCGGTGACGCCGCGGGTCAGTTAACAGGAATAGCGACGCAAGCAACGCCACGCCGAAGCCAAACAGTAGCCCAGTGATGGTGCGCACCGGGTTGACGCTCTCGTAGCCCGTCAGCAACTGCAGGAAGCCGTCCAGCGGCAGCGGCACCAGCAACACGGCAAGCACGACAGCGATTGCCAGGCGACCACGCACGAACGGCAGCATAGCCCGGAAGGTCCCCTGGAACGTAGCAGCCGGAACCGCAGCAAGGGCAAGCGCAAAGCAACCCGTCAGCCCGACGAGCACACCGACGTCACGGGCGCAGACCGGCATCTGGTTGCCGTTCAGCGTGTAGGAGCGCTCCTGCTTCTGATGACAGACGACGTCGCCGGCATAATATGCCAGGCGGGGCAGCATCGGCATCTCATCCCATGCCCCGGCATTGTCAATCTGCCAGGCTGACCCGCTGATGTCATCCACCGTGTGGGCCTCCAGGGCGAACGGGGCCACGATTACGGCGACGGTGAAGAGCAGACCGGCAAGCAGAAACGGCAGCATCAGACGGTTGACGTGCACGTTGCCTCAACACATGGCGGTATAAAAAATAATGGACGCGGGACTGTTAAATAGCCATGCAGCTTTCACTGGCGATGGACAACGATAGATACGGAGAAAAAGCCATCGCCGACGCCTCGCTTGAGACATGGGATAACCCTTCCCCGGAGGAGGACTACACTGTTTCGCTCGAGTTTCCCGAGTTCACCTGTCTGTGCCCCCGCTCCGGCTTCCCGGACTTTGCCACTATTTATATTACCTACGTGCCCGACCGGGTCATCGTCGAACTGAAATCGCTGAAGCTCTACCTCAATGCATATCGCGACCGATACATGACCCACGAGGAGGCCACCAACACCATCTACCAGGATATCAAAACAAAGGTGCAGCCCCGCTCGCTGGAGGTCATCGGCGCATTCAACGTCCGCGGCGGCGTCAAAACAACGGTACGCTGTAGCTCTCAGGACGAGACATCCCAGTAGGGCTCCAGCATCCGGCGCAGGTCGTCGATAACAGAGCCAGGGTCCCGGCCGTCCTCCGCCTCGTCGTCACACGTCAGCGGCGTGCCATGCAGCATTCCCAGCTCGATGGCAACCCCTTTTTTGAGCACATCGAGCTTATAGCCACCCTCCAGCGTGCAGACCATATTACTCTGGACATCCATGAGCTGCTCGAGGAGTTCCCCATAGAAGTCAATGGTAAAGAACAGGCCGCCAAGCGCATCCGTGTGATGCGAGTCGAAGCCCGCGCAGACGATAACAAAGTCCGGGTCGAACTGCTCCGCCACGGGCAGCATTATCTCCCGCATGATCTCACGGACACCCTCATCGCCTACACGATGCAGGAGCGGCGCATTGACCGTGTATCCCCTGCCAGGGCCGACGCCTATCTCGTCGACCGCGCCGGTACCAGGAAAATGCGGGGAGAGATGCACCGACTCGTAGAGCACATCACTCCGATCATAAAATATGTCAGCCACACCGTTGCCATGATGCACATCATGATCAAAGATGAGCACGCGTTTTCCCTGCCGGGCGAGATGATCCGCCGCCAGCGCAGCATTGTTGAACAGGCAGAATCCCATGGATCGCGTCGCAGTGGCATGATGCCCCGGCGGGCGAATCAGAGCAAACGCGTTGTCCACATCGCCGCTGGCGACTGCATCACAGGCCTTCGTCAGGCCGCCGGCAGCCAGCCGCGCCACCTCATAGGAGTCCTCGGAGAGATACGTATCCGGGTCAAGCCAGCCCACCGTGCTCTTGATACGCGCAACCATTTCATCAGAATGAACCCTGAGCAGTGCCTCCTCCGATATCGGCTCGGGCGTGATGTGCTCCAGCTCCCCGTAAAACGGCAGCTCCTTGATGTATTCCATGACGGACAGCAGGCGCTCAGCTCGCTCGGGATGGGAGGGATTGTCGTGAAGTGAGAAGCGCTCGTCGTGCACGATGGCTGTCATCCTGATGAGCATGAGCCAGCTGTTTATAACATTTTTTAGCCAGTGGAACAGATTCTGGTATACTTTGGAAAAGCAGCGATTACACATTGAAAAAAGTAGGATGATTTGGTTCGATGTTTGTGTTATATTGTTTCATGACCGTTAAACAGATACTAAATATCATGAGCAATGTGAACATATTGGCTCATGTGAGCCGTAAAGGAAAACAGAAGAGGTAGATAAAATGAAAGGAAAACTAATAGCACTAGGCATTGCGGCTGTTATGGTCTTGGCAGCAAGCCCTGCCTTGGCCAAAAAAGGTGGCATGCCAAACGGACAGGGACATGGACGACCCGCAGTGATGACAGAAGGTGAACCATATACGGATGCTCGTGGCAACGCTCGTTTTGTTGAACTGCAAAATAAATCAGGCGATGACTGGACGCCTCAAACTGATGATGGACGCTATGGATGGATTGTCTACGGGGAAAAGATGAGTGAGGGTAACTTTGACGGTGAACTCGAGGTGAAAGGCATGGAAGCAAACAGCTGGTACCTGGTAACGCTATGGTCAAATGACGCAGATTCAGAAACCGCGAGTAACTTAGGAAGTGTTGGCTACTACGGAAAAGATCCAAAGACTCAGCATACAGACATCGCGCTTTTCCAGACCAGTGAAAATGGCGAAGCAGAAATCAGACTGCCCTATACAAGTCCGGCACTAGATCCGACCTGGGAAGCTTTGGTAGCCCCAACTCTGCCAGAAGGCGATTACAACGATGTAGAAGTTCATGTCAAATATGTCGGTACCGGTAACACACCTGACTGGAGTATGGTATTATATGGTGGCTACACCGACACAGATGGACAACAGGAACACAATTTATACTCAATGGCATACCTCGACTTTGAGATATGGGGCACTCCACAACATACCACTGTACTGGTGAAAAAAGACTACACTGATCCAGCGTGGCCACTGGACTATAACGGTCTCATGGACACCTACGGAGAACTGAGATACCGGATAGCTGGCGAGGAATTTGCCTTTGAATTCACCGGACACCAGCTTGAAGGCGAAACCGACTACAGCCTCATCTACTATGCAGACCCCTGGCCCGGCAACAATCCAGGTGCTCTTATCGCCACGGGAACAACCGACGAAGACGGATATCTCTACCTTGAAGATGAGGTAGAACTCAACATGGACCTCCCACATGAAGATGATGCCAACTATGGAACAGGTGCTAAACTCTGGCTGGTTCCCTCGGCAGACTACAACGCTACTACCAATGCCATGGAAGCATGGAACCCAGGCGACTATCTATTCGAATATAACCTGATCAACTACGACGACACTGACGTCTAAGCCTGTAACGGTGATAAGCCCCGTCTCTTCTCCCTCTATTTTTTTATTTTGAAATTCTACATACCGTATAAGAACTTCCACCCAGAACACTTAAATGTCACAGGCAATTGATAAGATGAGGGGCAGACTGGACAAATGTGGGCATGT
>JBNGDQ010000032.1:5740-12108 GCA_049975285.1 Thermoplasmatota archaeon | reverse complement strand
ACTCCAAGAGAAACAGCGTTGCGATAAAAAGGATATTATCAGCGTTGAAATGTAATGATAACGCTGAGGGAGGGATTTAAACCCCTGTTTACCAAATATAACTATCATATATATAAAAATAATGCTCCCGCCGGGATTTGAACCCGGGTGATCGGCTTGCTTCGAACCCTTTGGGGATGAAACACCTTTTCCAAAGGGGTTCCCGAAAGGCCGAGATGATTGGCCGGACTACACCACGGGAGCATCTGCATAGCCCTGGGCAGATTCGAACTGCCGTCACCGGGTCCAAAGCCCGATATGATTGGCCGCTACACCACAGGGCTATGTCATGCTGGCAATACCATTTCCCTATATAACTTTTAACAGTCACGGCCGAATGACGCCGTCCTCCGTGATGATACCCGTGATATAGCGAGCCGGGGTGACATCGAAAGCCGGGTTGCAAATCTGCCGGGGCTTGTAGTCATGCATCTTGGTGACCTCCACCGGGTCGCGCTCCTCTATCTCGATGTCAGCCCCGCTCTCTATCGATGTATCAAACGTGTTCCGGGGAGCAGCCACGTAAAATGGCACGCTATTCTCGTGCGCCAGGACGGCCTTCTCATAGGTCCCGATCTTGTTCGCTACGTCATAGTTACTAGCGATGCGGTCAGCCCCCACGATGACCAGGTCCACCTCGCCATGCTGCATGTAATGGCCGGCGGCATTGTCCGCGATGTAGGCATGCTCGATGCCCTCCTGCTCGAGCTCCCAGGCGGTCAGCAGCCCCTGGCAGCGCGGCCGGGTTTCATCCACCCAGACGAAGATATCGCGGTCCTTGGCCACGCGCATTGGCGCCAGCGCTGTCCCCCAGTCAACCGTGGCCAGTGCTCCAGCATTGCAATGCGTCAATATCCGGCTGCCCGGCTCTATCAGCGTGGCACCAATCTCGCCGATGCGCCGGCATCTGTCGATGACGTCCTCCACGTAGGCATGCGCCGCCTCAAGGGAGCAGTCATGCTCCAGCATGTAGTCGATGGCGTAGAACAGGTCATGGGCCGTCGGCCTGGTCCTCCGGAGCTTCCGCGCCGCCTTTTTGCCGTCCTCTCCGAGCACCATGCCGTAGCAGGCCGCGCAGCCAATCGCCGGGGCACCCCGGACCACCATTTTTTTTATTGCATCGGCGACGTCGTCAACGCTCTCGGCCTCATAAAACCGGAGCTGGAACGGCAAGTGCCGCTGGTCAATGAGTATAAGCTTTCCGTCCTCCCACCACAGGGAGCGCATGTCTTTGCCTTCTACGAGCATTGTATCCTCTCCATGGCAGCCTGAATGCTGCCGCCGATGGCAATGCAGTCGCTGTCACCGAGATTTATACACGTGGTATCCTTGAGCAGCCGGAGCGCCTCCAGCAGCTCCTCTACACCGCTGTCCGGGCTGCAGTCAGCCGTCGGGACAGCCTCGAAGGAACGATGGAGCTGCACGGCGGCATTGACATCACCCCGGCGATATAACAGCCAATGCAGCGGGGTCGATAATGGAGGTGCGATGGTGCCGATGACCATGGCTACATAGCGGGATGGATCAAAATCCACCAGTTCAACAAAATGAGCGATGTCAAGATCTTCCAGCGGACCGGTGGACAGCACCACTCGGTTGCCATAGCGAGCACTGACAACGCCTCGGGTAAGGTCATGTTCAGTCAGTGTTTTCGCTGCCTTGATAAGCTCTGGAAGCAATGGATTGCTGACCTCTTCTCGGGAGACAACAAATGTTTCAAAGGTCATTGGAGCGGTATCATGCAGAGGAACACGAAGTCGTCGCTCCCCACGTTTTTGAATTGATGGACCTCGCCGGCGGGCACGTAGCCAAAGCGGTGCGGCTCCAGCGCGTGCTCCTCGCCGTTTTCATCGACGAGGGCACCCCTGCCCTCGAGCACGTATATCTCGTGTTCCCATTCATGGTCGTGCAGCGGCGTGTGGCCGCCGGGGCCGACGACGAACCGGCGCATGGCGAAATTGGACGCACCGCGTTTGTCATCGATGAGCCATTGGATGGTAACATTCTTGGCACCTTCCATTTCCACCTTCTTCGCCGTGACATCCTTCTGGTGTTCGACTATCATGATGCCATAACGGCCGGGAATTTAAAAATGTGACCTCATTGGCCCCGGTCATCACGGATGCTGTCCATGAAGACGTCGACGTCGCTGGGGTCGATGGCACGGTCGTAGGCTTCGTTGATGACATGGGCAAATGTTTCAGCATCCATCATTTTGCGGAGCACCCATGCGGGTATCTGCTCGAGTGCCTTCCGGGCTGCCGTTGCATCAATGTCACCGCTGTCGACCATCTGCGTGAATGATGCATAGCCAGGGATGACCGTCATGCCGTGCTCCGGATCCGAGACCAGCGCCGTCTCACCCTCATCCCAGGTCTGTTCCGGTGAATCCTCGTCGCTGTCACGCCATTCCATGAACTCGGACAAAATGTCCCGCGCCTGTCCCTCGTCAGAAAACAATGGATCCCATCTGCCGAAGTACACGAGGAAGTCCTCGTGGATGTGGCGTTGCATCTCCCGGCTTTTCTCCTGCAGGTCGCCGAATTGTTCCGCCATCTTTTTTATCTGCTCTGCCTCCTGTTCACCGTACATGGCCAGGGCGCCACCTGAGAGATGGGTGTCGAGCCAGGGATAGATTTTGTTGCCGACAACGGCTCCCACGTCGAGGTCAAGGTTGCCGTAGAGCTCGTATGCCTCATCGTCCATGAGATGCCGGACGGTGTAACGGTCCTCCGCTAGTTTCTCGGTGACCTCGAAGAAGCCCCGGACTGGTTCCTGCAATCGCTTAATTGCTTCAGCTATCCAGTCCGGCACGTCATAGTAGTCGAGAAAGTGCTCTGCCGGCGTCGCCTCGTCGTCGAGCGCCCGCTCAAAGGTGAACCAGTTCATGAAAACCGGGAAGGTGTTTTCGTTGACCTCGCCGTCGTATGCCCGGATGGCTTGTTTGAGCTCCTCTCTGAACCGCATGGCGTACTGCTGTACCATGCGGATGAGCCTGATACCCTCCGGCTCGTTTTGCTCGAGCTCCCGAAGCGGCTGTTCCACCTGTTCCTTGATCTCTTGTTCCAGCGCCTCGACCTCGTCGCTGCGCTCCGTCCAGCAGGTGTGGCAGATGTCGTAGTCGCCGAGCTGGTGGCTCTGCGTAGGCTTGCCGCAGAGGTGGCAGTGCCCCATGGTTATCGCCTCCCGATGCCGATGCTGATGGTCTCGCCGTCGATATTCCATTCCCTGGTCAGGTCGCCGTTGGCGCTGCCGAGCATGAGCTCATCGGAGCGGGTCTCCGTCTTGATGTAGTCAGTCCAGCCTTCGATGCGGCTGCCGTCGATGTCGACCGTGGTGGCGATGCGTTCCTCCATGTCGAGGTCGAGTTCCTTGCGCATTTCCTGGATGCGACGGACGAGTTCACGGGCGAATCCCTCCGCCAGCAATGCATCGGTCTGCTCGAGGGCCAGGACGACGTGTACATCGCCGATGGTTTCGATGGCGTAGCCCTGGCGTTCCTGTTCCTGGACGGTGAAGTCGTCCTCCACGATGGTATAGGTATCACCGTCGAGGTTCACCGTGGTGCCGGGCAGCTCCCCCGGCGAAGTGTTTTCGATGACTGTGGCGACCTCGTTGACCCGGTCCTTGAGCTTGGGCCCCAGGACAGAGAAGTTGGGCTTCGCCACGCGCTGCAGATAGGGCTCCAGGCTGTCCTCGAACGCAATCTCTTTGACGTTTACCTCGTTTTTGAGCAGCGATGCCAGGTCGGATAGATCATCGCCGATGATGACTGCCGTGGCGAGTGGATAACGGAGCTTTATGTCATGCTGCGCCCGGAGCGACCTCGCTACCTCGGTTATCTCCCGTGCCTGTGCCATCTGCGCTTCCAGCGTCTCGTCGACCAGGTGCTCAGCTCGAATGGGGTAATCGCAGAGGTGGACGCTTTCCGGCTCGACGCCGGCGGCGAAGTGCTGCTTGAGATTCCGGTAGATGTGCTCCGAGATGAACGGCACGAACGGCGCCACGAGCCGGGACAGCGTCTCCAGTACCTCATAGATGGTCGCGTAGCCGGCCAGCTTGTCGGGGTTCTCCTCCTCCAGCCAGAAGCGCTTCCGGCTGTTCCGGATGTACCAGTTGCTGATGTCGTTGACCACGAAGTCCTCTATCAGCCGGGCGGCCTTGTGCAGCTCAAACTGCTCGATATAGGCCTGCACCTCGCCGGTGACGCTGTGCAACCGGGAGAGCATCCATCTGTCCAGGATGCTTCGCTCCGCCGGCGGGATGTCGTGCTCATGGTAGGCGAAGGAGTCGAGTGAGGCATAGGTGTCATAGAACGAGTAGACGTTCCACAGGGTGAGCAGGAACTTGCCGAGGGCCTCCCGGACGACCTCCTCGTAGAATCGCTTCGGCGACCATGGGGCCGAGGCCGAGATGAGGTACCAGCGCATCGCGTCGGCGCCCTCCCGGTCGAAGATCTCGTTGGGGCTGACGTAGTTCCGGTCTTTTTTGGACATCTTCTGCCCCTCCCGGTCCAGGATGAGCCCGAGGGAGACCACCTGCTTGTAGGCGTGACTGTCAAAGGTTAACGTGGAGATAGCCAGCAATGAGTAAAACCAGCCGCGTGTCTGGTCGATGGCTTCGCAGATGAAGTCCGCCGGGAAATTCTCCTTGAATGTATCCTGGTTTTCGAAGGGATAATGCCACTGTGCGAAAAACGCCGAGCCGGAGTCATACCAGGCATCGATGACATCCGGCTCCCGTGTCATGGCGCCGCCGCATTCCGGGCAGTGCAACTTGAGCTCGTCGACAAACGGCCGATGCAGGTTGTATTCAGCGGGTACCTCCTCGGCAAGCTCGCGGAGCTCCTCCACGCTGCCCACGCATATCTCGTGCTCGCAGTTGCGGCAGGTCCAGATGGGCAATGGTGTCCCCCAGTATCGATTCCGGGATAGCGACCAGTCCCGGGCTTCCTCGATGAATCCCCCGAAGCGTCCATGCTTGAGATGCTCCGGGTACCAGTCGATGTGCTCGTTGTTCTCCATGAGCTCCTCACGCAGCTTCGACATGGTGATGAACCAGGACTCGATGGCATAGTAGAGCAACGGCGAGTTGCAGCGCCAGCAGAACGGATACTGATGCGTGTAGTCGTGTGAGGCGAGCAACAATCCCCGCTCCTCGAGGTCAGCGATGATACCGGGATCGGCGTCCTTGACGAACTCCCCAGCCCATTTCTCCACCTCAGGCGGGAACGTGCCATCCTCCCGGACGAGCTGCACCACGGGCAAGTCATGCTCTTTGCCTGCCTCGTAGTCCTCCTCACCGAAGGCGGGAGCGATGTGCACCACGCCGGTGCCGTCATCCATCGTGACATATTCAGCGGAAATGACCCGCCAGGCTGGCTTCTCCGGCTCCACGTAGCGGTACAATGGCTCGTATTCCATACCAACGAGCTCCTCGCCCGTCCAGGCATCAAGCATCCGGTATTCATTCTCCTCGAACAACGCGACGGCGCGCTGCTCCGCCAGGATGAGCTCCTCACCCCGGTACTCGATTTTCACGTATAACTCATCGGGATGCACAGCCAGCGCCACGTTGGAGATCAGCGTCCACGGCGTCGTCGTCCACGCTAATAGATAGGCGTCGCTGTCCTTTATCTTGAACTTAATGTATATCGAGGGATCAGTGACCTCCTGGTAGCCCTGCGCCACCTCATGGGAGGACAATGTTGTCCCGCAGCGGGGACAGTACGGGGTCACACGATGCCCCCGGGTGAGCAGCCCTCGGTTCCAGGCCTGCTTGAGCGACCACCATACCGACTCGATGTAGTCATTCTTGAGCGTGATGTAGGGATGCTCCATGTCCAGCCAGAAGCCCACGCGCTCCGTCATCTCCTTCCAGGCTTCCTCATAGCGGAATACGCTCTCCTGGCATTTCTCGTTGAAGCGCTCGATGCCGTACTCCTCTATCTCCTGTTTTTCCTCCAGCCCCAGTGATTTTTCGACCTCTATCTCGACGGGTAATCCATGGGTGTCCCAGCCGGCTTTCCGGGCCACATAGTAGCCCTGCATGGTCTTGTAGCGGAGTACCATATCCTTGATGGCCCGTGTTAAAACATGGCCGGGATGCGGCAGCCCGTTAGCCGTCGGTGGCCCCTCGAGGAACACGAAGGGCTGGTTGCCGCGGCGCTGCTCCATTGACTTCTCGAAGATGTCGTTGTCTTTCCAGAACTGGATGATGCTCTGCTCGACGCGGGGTGGATCATATCGTTGTTCCTGGTCGCTCTCGGCGCACATTGGAGGGATAAAGGGCTGGCCGTTAAAATGTTTTTGCTGACGCTACAGATTGAA
>JBNGDQ010000032.1:0-5640 GCA_049975285.1 Thermoplasmatota archaeon | reverse complement strand
CCGCGCTGCGGCCGCTCAAACGTCACCATTGGGGGCTCCCAGTCGCCCTCTGCGAGCACTGCCAGCTCGGTCAGGGTGCCCACCATGAGCCGGGTGACTCGCGTGGCGTAGTCGAGATCCATCTTGTCGATAGTATCTTCTGATGAATGATAGTAGTCATTGAACTCGAATTCAAAGAAAAAAGTGGCATTGAACCCGTAACTGATAAAGGAATGATGGTCGCTGTAGGGACGGCTGCCCGTCCGCGACACGCTCAGGTTGAGCATGGAATACCGCTCGGTGAGATTGATGGACAGATTGGTCATCCACTGCGATGCTGTGACCTCCTGTATCTCGATGGTCCGCCGCCCGGTCTCAGTCTCCGTGTATCCAATCATGTCGGCGTTGAGGACGCCCATGATGTTTTCCCCGCTCTCGTTGGCCTCACGCGCGTATTCATGGCTGCCCAGCAGGCCTTCCTCCTCCCCGGAAAACGCGACGAAGCGGACAGTGTGCTGGAACTGATAGGAACTGAACGTCTTGGCGGCAGCCAGCACCGCTGCCACGCCGGAGCCATCATCGTCGGCTCCCGGTGAACCCGGAACAGTGTCATAATGCGCACAGATGATATACACTCTATCGCTGTACTGATTGACGCCAGGGAGCGTCGCCTCAACGTTGACTCCTTCATAGTTATTGTAATCCCAGCTGTGCTCCCAGACTGACAGGCCATACGAAGAAAACTCACCGGCAATGTAGTCTGCTGCCTCATCGCATTCCGGCGTCTCGGTCACCCGTGGGCCGATATCCTGCAGGGACTGTACATACTCCCGCACCATCTCCTGGCTGACATCATCCATGATATCTCCCGTATCAGTCCCCGATGTCTGAGCAACGACAGATACATCAAAAACAGCAAAGGAGGGTGCTACCAGGCAGACCGCAACCAGCATGACTCCCAGTGCCTTTTTCATACATAAGGCAACGGCGCCTGCATTTAAAGGTTATCGTCACCCGGAGAACGCTAACTCTCGAACACCAAGTGCGGGGATCGCTCCAACGTAATCTTGGGCATCTGCGCCCGGTAGCCAGTCCGGGTGGTACAGTCGTAGCTCTCCAGATCCATCTCTTCAAGCATCTCCCGGCCCCGTTGCCTGGCCTTCTCAACGCTCAGGTTTATCTTCATGACCTCACCGGGCAACGCTCGCTTCACCAGAAAGTTCCAGCCGGCTGCGGCACCATACGGCAGTCCCTCCAGCACCATCATCGTGCCCTCAACCGGATAGTTCCACATGCCCGTCGGGTCATCCCCGAACTTGGCCAGGGGGACCCCCATCGCCATCTCATATGCCGGGGTGAACGTGGGGTCAGCGGTCACCCATTCACCGTCGATGAGCGCCTCCGCGGTCCCATGCAGCATGAATGAACCAAAGGCATCATACCAGTGCTGGAGCACCCGGCTGGCACCCACCAGGTTATCATACATGGACTCAACCAGGGCGAGACTGTAGAGACGATAGCGGGCTGACACCCCGGCAGCGCGGCAGAGCGCCGCAAACAAGGACAACTGATGCAGGCAGGTGCCACTGCCCCGCTGGAGTGTCTCGACGGCACCGTCGAGCGGTACAAACGCCAGCTTGATATTGTTCTTGACGAAATCAAAAGCCGCCTCGGCATACTCCCGATTGGACAGCTCAAAGGCGCCCAGCTCGTTCGCCATGGCAATGATTTCCGGTGCATGACTATTGCAGAAATGCGTGGGACGAAGATACCGCCGATTCTCAGTGAAATACTGCATGCCCTCCCGGTATTCCGGTATCGTATAGGGTATGTCGGTCTGCATCGCCTCCTTCCGGAGGTTTTTGGCCACTCGATTGGCCTTGACCACGATGACCGGATGCAGTATGACCCCCTTCAGGAGCGCCGGGATGGTACGCACCACGTTTTTGAACATCCGCCAGGGCATAATATAGTTTTTTTCTCGTATCTCTCGGAGCTTCTGTATCATTTGCTCACCTCGTCGAGGTCGCTGAGCAACATCTTGCGCATCTCCTCCGCGCAGCCACGGATCTCCTCACCGGCCATCCGGCTCACCTCGGGCTCCAAGACGGGCCCCTCCCGGTCACAGACCGGGCAGTGCTCCAGGAGTTTCACCTTGTCCCCGGTGAATATGAAACCCGGGTAGCTCGTCGCGAGGCCATCCAGAAACGCGAATTTACCCGTCTCGCCGTACCCGAGCGGCTGATTGTTCTCATCGAGCACCATGGGATGGAAATAATTGTGCGGAATGTGCAGATAGTGACCCTCAGGGCACTGTGTCATGAACCCATTGCTTTCCACCATGGCGTAGAGGTCAAGGCACTGCCGGTCCGGGATACCCAGGTATTTCTCTACCTTTCTCCGGAAATCCTCCACCGGAAGCCGCTTGTCCTCATGCACCTTCCATCCACCGCCGGTGATCACGGCACCGCGCTCTCCAAAGTCGAAGCGCATGCCCTCCCGCTCCATCTTGTTCATAACCAGGTTGAGGATGAAGGGAGCCCCAAAGAAGCCGATGTGCCGGTCCGTTGGTTCAAGGCGCTCCAGCCAGCTGATGATGTCGTCGACCATGTTCTGGTTGCGGCGCTTGGAGGTGAGCTGGGCTACCCCGCTCATGAGCCGTTCCTTGAGCCCCTCGGGTCTGCCCATGGAGATGCGGATGATGTCCGTGGTGACCTCCCGGTCGATGGCTACCTCCACGTTCTTCACGGCAGCGTCGGGCAATGCAGCGGTGACCTTGCCTACCCAGAGATTGGTTTTATGGGGATGCGGAAACAGCAGGTAGGCATCAGAGTCGTATTCCCACCAGTCGCTCAGCATCTCCAAGCAGCATCTGGCGATGGCGTACTCTGCATTGTAGTAGGTCTGCCGGTCACGGGGGACAAACGTGAATCGACCCGTGGTCCCGCTGGAATAAGCGATGGTGACGCCGGAGCGTCCGAAGCTTTCGATGACCTCGTCATAGCTCGGGTCCGATGATTCGATGGTCACCTGGGGGATTTCCCCGGTCATGATGTTGGCGACCCACATAGCGAACTCCTTGCCGGAGGGGTAATCCTTGAAGAAGCGGTGGGAGAGCAGCGGAATCTTGCGGAAGTCGTCGAAGTCTTTGATGTCATCCGGCGCGATGTCGTGCTCGCGGCAGTAGTCGTGATAGAAGGTGTTGTGCTCGTAGTGATGCCGGAAGGCATGCCGGATGGCATCGAGGCGGTACTGGTTCGCCTGCTCGGCGGATGTCGCATACATGCTGTCCGGCTCATACAGAGCTACTTCTCCGGGATGCGTGGGCCCACCTTCAGGTATGTAGCCACCCAGTCGTTTGTTGACCTCCGCGAGAAAATCTGGTTCAGTAAATTTTGTGGTTGCAAATGCCATGATACCCCTTTTCGATGTTGATGACTGATTGAGCTGTCGTTAATTAACGTTTTTCTCAACATGAGTTGAACCGAGTTAAAAAAAAATTTAATCTCTCTTGTCAGTGTATTTAAAAACTTTGTGACCCGCCGTATTCCCCCTAGGATAGCACAAAAGATAACACCCTAAAGATTTTATACCAGCTCCAGTCTGCCAGGCATCATGGCGACAAAGCCCGCTTTTCCCTGATACCCGCAAAAACAACTTTTATATAACACATCGCCATTCCGATGTCTGTCGCGATTGCTATGGCAGATACAGAAATCGTTAAAGCAGTACAAAAAGCACTGGATGAAGACCACAACAAAAAACGAAACTTCACCCAGACAGTAGACTTGGCTATCAATCTCAAAGACGTAGACATGAACGAGCCATCAAACCGCATCGACGAAGAAATCCACCTGCCAGCGGGGCGAGGCGAGGACGCCAAGGTGGGCGTCTTCGGCAGCGGAGAAATGGCACTCAAGGCAAAGGACGTCGCCGACGGCGTCTTCAGCCCCGACGAGATAGAAGAAATCGCCGGGGACGTCACCCAGGCCAAAGAAATGGCTGAAACCTACGACTTCTTCATCGCCGCAGCTCCCCTCATGCCCACCATCGGTAAACACCTCGGTCGATTCCTGGGCCCCCGCGGAAAGATGCCCACGCCGGTCCCACCGACAGCTGACATCGCCACGGAAGTCGAACGACTCCGCCATACCTCCCGAGTCCGCTCCAAGAGCGCTACCACGTTCCACTGCCGCGTCGGCCTGGAGACCATGGCACCGGAAGACATCGCCGACAACATTGGTACCATCCTGAAGATACTCGAAGAAAAACTCGAGCGTGGACGCAACAATATTGACAGTATATACGTGAAAACAACGATGGGAAAACCCGTCGAGGTGGTCTAATGCCGGCGCAGTGGAAGATAGAGGAAGTCGACCAGCTCAAAGACATCATCGAGAGCCACCCCATAGTCGGCATCGTAGACATTCATGGCATCCCGGCCTCCCAGATGCACGAGATGCGCCGAGAGCTGCGCGGCGATGCCGTCCTCCGTGTCTCCAAGAACACGCTCATCAAACTCGCCCTGACAGACAAAAACGGCCAGGCAGCCCTGGTGGACCACGTCGACGGGCAGAGCGCCATCATCGCCACCGAGATGAATCCCTTCAAGCTGTACAAACGACTGGAGGCAGCCAAGATGGATGCCCCCGCCAAGGGCGGCGAGACAGCGCCGCACGACATCGTAGTGCAGAAGGGTAAAACCCCGTTCAAGCCGGGCCCCATCGTGGGCGACCTCCAGCAGGTCGGCATCCCGGCAGCCATCCGGGAAGGCGCCATCGTCATCGAGAAAACCGTCACCGTGGTACAAAAGGGAGACGTCATCGAGCCCAGCATGGCAAAGATGCTGACCAAGCTCGAAATCTATCCCCTGGAAGTCGGTCTGGATGTCCAAGCCATTTATGAAGACGGCTCACTGTTCACTCCTGACGTGCTCGCCATCGACGAGCAGGAAGTCATGGACAACTTCAAGAGCGCGGTAACCCGGGCATTGGCCCTGGCCCGCGGCGTTGCCTATCCCGCTGCACCGGTCGTGCCCCAGCTCCTGCAGAAGGCATACCGGGACGCGCTGGCCCTGGCACTGGAAACCGAGACATTCACCCAGGAGACCATTACACAGTTCATCAGTCGGGCTCATATGCAGGCGGCTACACTGGCAAAAGAGTTAAAAACCGAACCTGAATGAGGAAAAAAAGGTGATATAAAAATGGAATATGTATATGGAGCAATGCTTCTCCATTCTGCCGGAAAAGAGGTCAACGAGGAAAACCTGAGCAAGGTCCTGGAAGCCGCGGGCATCGGCGTTGAAGATGCCCGGGTGAAGGCGTTGACCGCATCGCTCGACGGCGTCGACATCGAGGACGTCATCGCGAGCGCTGCTGCGGCTCCGGCTGCAGCTGCCCCGGCCGCGGCTCCCGCCGAGGAAGGCGGCGCTGAGGAAGCGGAAGCGGCAGAAGAGGAAGAAGAAGAGGAAGTCAGCGAAGAAGAAGTCGAAGAAGGACTGGGCGCGCTGTTCGGCTGAGCCCGTCTCTTCTCTTTTTTTTCACCGCCATCCGGCGGTTTTTCCCGTCATTTATATCGACGTATGAATTGTACGAGGATATAACTATATAAACGCCGGTGTATTTCACTGGATATGACTGGCACGCCATATATTGTGCT